>JAFTWV010000061.1 GCA_017465155.1 Clostridia bacterium | reverse complement strand
GTAAAGCCATCGTTGCCGATATGAAGGAACTGGGCCTGCTGGGCGAAATCAAGCCCATCAGCCACGAGGTCGGCACCTGCTACCGCTGCCACCACACCATTGAGCCCATGGTTTCCAAGCAGTGGTTATTCAAGATGGAGCCCCTTGCCAAGCCTGCTGCGGCGGTTGCCAGAAGCAAGGAGCTGCGCATCATCCCCGAGCGCTTTGAAAAGACCTATCTGAACTGGATGGACAACACCCGCGACTGGTGCATCTCCCGCCAGCTGTGGTGGGGCCACAGAATCCCCGCCTTTTACTGTGACGAGTGCGGCGAGCTGAGCGTCACCCGCGAGGATATCTCCGTTTGCCCGAAGTGCGGCAAGCCTGTGCGCCAGGATGAGGACGTGCTGGATACCTGGTTCTCTTCAGCTCTCTGGCCCTTCTCCACGCTGGGCTGGCCGGACAATACCGAGGATCTGAAGTACTTCTCTCCCACCGACGTGCTGGTGACCGGCTATGATATCATCACTTTCTGGGTGAGCCGCATGATCACCATGGGCGTGGAACAGATGGACAACGTGCCGCCCTTTGACACCGTGCTGATCCATGGCCTTGTGCGTGACGAGCTGGGCCGCAAGATGTCCAAGAGCCTGGGCAATGGCGTGGATCCGCTGGAGGTTATCGAAAAGTTCGGCGCGGATGCGCTGCGCTTCTCTCTGGTGATGGGTGTGTCTCCCGGCAACGATACCCGCTACGCCGAGGCGAAGGTGGAGGCTGCCCGCAACTTTGCCAACAAGATCTGGAACGCCAGCCGCTTCGTGCTGATGAACGTGACCGAGCGCGTCCAGATGCAGCCCGACATGCTGACTGCTGCGGACAAGTGGATCCTGACCCGATTCCAGGATGCTGCCCGTCAGATTTCCGGCAACATGGAGGAGGGTGAGTTTGGCCTGGCTGCCAACCGCATCTACGATTTCGCGTGGAGCGAGTTCTGCGACTGGTACATTGAGCTGGCCAAGCCGCGCCTGAACGGCGAGGACGAGGCTGCGAAGAAGGCTGTGCAGGGCGTGCTGCTCTACGTCCTTGAGGGCCTGCTCAAGCTTCTGCATCCCTTCATGCCCTTCCTTACCGAGCAGGTGTACAAGTCTCTGCCTGGCGCAGAGGGCTTCATCATGCTCAAGGCCTGGCCGGAAGTGAAGGCTGAGCTGGACTTCCCGGCGGAAGAGAAGCAGATGGACGGCGTGATCGAGATGATCCGTGCCATCCGTAACCTGCGCACCGAGATGAACGTGGCGCCCTCCAAGCGTACGCGCATGATGTTCGTGGCCAATCAGGGCTGGGCTGATACCCTGACCGCCTCTGATATGTACTTCCGCCGCCTTGCCGGCGCGAGCGAGACCGTGGTCATTTCCGCCGACCAGCTGGGCGAGGAAAAGACCGTGTCCGCCGTGACCGAGGCAGCGACGGTGTACATCCCCCTGGGCGATCTGGTGGACTTCGACAAGGAGCTCGCCCGCCTCGCCAAGGAGCAGGAGAACCTCACCAAGGAGATCGCCCGCGCCGAGGGCAAGCTGAACAATCAGGGCTTCGTGGCGAAGGCGCCTGCCGCTCTTGTGGAGCAGGAGAAGGCCAAGCTGGCCCTGAACCAGCAGAAGCTGGAGCAGGTGACCGCCCGCATCGCTGAACTGAAGGAATCCATGTAATCCCATAGCAATCCCAGGCGGGGAGGTTTTGGCCTCTCCGCCTGTTTGCGTGCAATGAAAAATGGCATGTCCTGTGCGGACATGCCGGAGAATCAGTCGTCGATGAAGGTTGCGGCCATCTCACGGATGGCGCTCTCGGGGAGGAAAGGAAGCAGCATAAAGACGCTCTGATGGTGCTCAATGCGCTGACGGAGGAGCCGCATGAGTGCGGTGTTGCTCAGAAAGGGGAGGTACTCGCTGAAGCTCTCGCCGCGCTCGCTGCGTTCGAGGGCTGCCTGATCGATGGTCGCCATGGGCAGGAAGGGCAGGAATTCTGCGGTGGACAGCCCCTGCTCCTGACGGGTTCGGTAGGCTGCATCCAGCGCATTGGTGGACATGAAGGGCAGGAATGCCGTGATGGACTGCCCGGCCTCAACCTGCGCTTGAACCGCCGCATCAATGGCATTGCTGGAGCAGAAGGGGAGCAGCAGAGCGTAGTCACCGGCCGCAAGGCGCTTTTTCAGGAGTGCGTCGACCTGTGCGGTGCTCATGAAGGGCAGCAGGTCGGAAAGGTCATGCGGCTGATTTGCCGCAGTATGATCAACTACATGTGCTGTGAGGGCCTCAGCCTGTTCCGGGGGCAGGAAGGGAGCGGCTTCAGCGGCTTCCTCAACGGTGACGGCGGCGGATTGCAGGTGCTCGTCAAGGCGCCCTGCCGCGGCCTGCTCCAGCACGGGGCAGGGGCGCCCCAGAAGCGCGTCGATGGTGGTGCCAAAGAGCCCAGCCAGCTCCGGCAGCTTGGAAATGTCTGGCATCGACAGGCCACGTTCCCAATTGGAAACGGCCTGAAAGCTGATGTCCAGTGTATCGGCCAGCTGCATCTGGGTCATACCGCGTTCTTTGCGCAGGCGGGAAATCAATGCGCCCGTGCGCTGCATGTCAAAGGGGATATTGACGGTCATGGAAAGACCTCCGTTCATCTGGGATCACCGGTGTGGTTTCATGATAGCATGGATGCGGCAGTTTGTCCATCAAGCGGCGGTTGAGGACAATTTATATTGCGGAAATGCTTAAAAAAAGCGTGAAAAGCGCCAAAGACCCCTTGCATTTTCCCTGTTTCCATGATACAATATCAAGGCTTTGATGTGTGCATACTCCAACAAGGAGGTGGATTTCCATGGGTAAGTATTGCGAAATTTGCGCGAAGGGTACGCTGAACGGTCATGCTGTCAGCCATTCCAACCGTAAGACCAACCGCATCTGGGCTCCCAATGTTCAGAATGTCCGCGTTGTGGTCAACGGCACGGCGAAGCGTATGAACGTCTGCACCCGTTGCCTGCGTAGCGGCAACGTGATGCGTGCGCTCCCCAAGACCCGTCAGGAAGCGTAATCCGTTTCGGATTGCGACACTCACCTGAGCAGAGTTTGCATCATGATCTCCGACTGTTGTGCGACGGTCGGAGGTTTTTTGTATTTTGGGAATATCCCCGGTGTTCGCCTTTACAAGGGAACAGGGGTGCGGTATAATAGAGCATATTCTTTCCTGTCCGCTGGAGGTACACCGATGAACGTTGATCAGCTTGCCGAGCAGCTGCGGAGTGATCCGCTGTTTATGAAAAATGTCGTCCGCTGGGATATCATACCTGCCCGGCAGGCGCAGTATGCCGATTTTCCCGAAGGGCTGGATGAACGGCTCCGACCCGTGCTGGCGAAGCGCGGCGTGCATCAGCTGTACAGCCATCAAGCCCATGCAGTGCGCGAGGTGCTGGCGGGACAGGACGTGGTGGTGGTCACGCCTACGGCTTCCGGCAAGACCATGTGCTACAATCTTCCGGTGCTGTCCTCTATTTTGGCCAACGAAGACGCCCGCGCGCTGTATCTGTTCCCGACCAAAGCGCTGTCAGCCGATCAGGTCAGCGAGCTGTACGAGCTCATCGAGGAGATGGGCGTGGACATTAAGACATTCACCTATGACGGCGATACGCCCGGTGCGGCGAGACGGGCTGTTCGACAGGCGGGGCATATCGTGGTCACCAATCCGGATATGCTCCATTCGGGTATCCTGCCCCATCACACCAAGTGGGTGAAGCTGTTTGAGAATCTGAAATACATCGTCATTGACGAGATTCACACCTACCGTGGTGTATTTGGCTCCAATCTGGCCAATGTGCTGCGCCGGCTTCTGCGGCTGTGTGATTTTTATGGCAGCCGTCCCCAGTTCATCCTGTGCTCTGCAACCATTGCCAATCCCAAAGAACTGGCGGAGGCGCTGACGGGCCGCAGCGTCCACATGGTTGATGACAACGGAGCCCCCATGGGCGCGCGGCATTTCGTGTTTTATAATCCGCCGGTGATCAATAAGCAGTTGGGGATCCGGAAGGGTGTGATCCCCGAGGCGCGAAACATTACGTCCATGCTGCTGAAAAATGGCATCCAAACCATCACCTTTGCTCGTTCTCGCCTGACGGTGGAGGTGCTGACGAAGTATCTGAAGGATCTTGTGCGGGATCCGCTGGGCAATGCAGGGCGTGTACGCGGTTATCGCGGCGGATATCTGCCTACGGAGCGACGCGAGATTGAAAGAGGGCTTCGTGCCGGGCAAATTGATGCGGTGGTATCTACCAATGCCCTTGAATTGGGCATCGACATTGGTGCGCTGGACGCATGCGTGCTGTGCGGTTATCCGGGGACCATCGCCAGCGCATGGCAGCAGGCAGGGCGCGCAGGCCGCCGCAAGGGGACAAGCATCGTGTTCTTTGTGGCGTCCTCGGCGGCCATTGATCAGTATATCGTCAGCCACCCGGACTATTTCCTGCATCAGTCACCGGAGAATGCGCTGCTCAATCCGGACAATTTGTATATCCTGCTGAGCCATTTTAAGTGTGCGGCTTTTGAGCTGCCCTTTGAGGATGGCGACCGGTTTGGCAATGCACCGGGTACGGATGAGCTGCTTGCGTATCTTGATGACGCTGGCATCCTGCGACATGTGGACGGACGCTACCATTGGTCAGCGGAGGATTTCCCGGCGACGCAGATCAGCCTGCGCAGCGCTGCGGCAGAGGAGAACTTCCTGATCATCGACATCAGCGACCCGCAGAAGCATCGTGTCATCGGCGAAATGGATCGCTTCACCGTGCCGATGCTGCTGCATGAAAACGCCATCTATATGCACGAGGCACAGCAGTATCAGGTGGAAAAGCTGGATTTCGACGCCTGCAAGGCTTTCATACGCCGGGTGGACGTAGGCTATTACACGGACGCGAATCTGAATGTCAGCTTGTCGCTGCTGGATATTGAGCGGGAGGATGAGCGGGCGGGAGTGCACCGCGGTCTGGGCGAGGTTCGCGTATCCACACTGGTGACGATGTTCAAGAAGATCAAGTTTGACACGCATGAGAACCTTGGGTTTGGCCATGTCCGGCTGCCTGAGACGGATATGCATACGACGGCAATGTGGTGGACGTTGCCGGATGCGCTGGCTGCACAATATGACAGCGACACGCTGAAAAACGGTATGCTGGGCGTGACGAATCTGCTGCGGATTGTTGCACCGCTGAGCCTGATGTGTGCGCCGCAGGATGTGGCTGTGCTGTATCAGGTGAAGAGCCCGATCACAGACAAGCCGACGATCATTCTGTATGACAACTGCCCCGGCGGCGTGGGTCTGGCGCATAAGGCATATGGGATGCAGGCGCTGCTGCTGGATCAGGCGCTGCAGGTGGTTCAGGATTGTACGTGTCCGTTTGGCTGCCCGAGCTGTGCAGGTCCGATTGGCGAAATCAGCATGACCGGCAAAAAGACGGCGCTGGAGCTTCTGCAGGCCCTTACACGGGACTGAGGAACAGGGAAAAACGTTCCCATGTAAAGCCACCAATGGCGAAAGGAGGCGGCTGGCATGAATCTGCGTGATAAACTGAAGGCCATCGAGCGTCCGAAGGTCAAGGCAACTCCTGTCGATCCGCCGCCTGTGCAGCAATTTACGGATTGCTGGCATGGCTATGAGCATTATCCGCTGCGGGATTTTCCCGGCGCGCTTGATGTGCAGCGGGAGACGGTGATGCTCATGCAAGGGGAGGATATGCCGCTCTGCCTTGATCCACGACGCATCCTGTACCTGGATACAGAAACGACGGGCCTGATGGGCGGCGCAGGAACCGTGGCCTTCGAGGTCGGCCTTGGCTGGCTGACAGACGAGGGCTTCCATGTGCATCAGCTGATCATGCGTGACTATCCGGAGGAAAAATTCCTGCTGCAGACTATTGTGGACACGGCGGCAAATTTTGACGTGATCTGCACATTCAACGGCAAAACCTTCGACCTGCCGCTGCTGCGGAATCGTTTTATCATGAACCGTATCCGCACGGACTGCCTTGAAAAGCCTCACATTGATCTTTTGCATATCGCCCGGCGCGTGTGGAAGCTGCGGCTGCGCAAGTGCAATCTGACAAATCTGGAGGAGGCGCTGCTGGGCATTCCGCGCGTGAATGATCTGCCGGGCGCCATGGTGCCGGAGCGGTTCTTCAATTATCTCAAAAGCGGTGATTTCAGCCAATTTGACGATGTGCTGGAGCATAACGCGCAGGATATTGCAAGCCTGTGCGTACTGCTGAGTCACATGTGCCGGATGTATGAGCATCCGGATCAGCTCCGCTTTGATGAGGATGTATATTCGATGGGTGTGGCGCTGGATCGCTTCAAGCATACAGAAGAGGCTCGGCGGTGCTACCGGCTTGCAGGCGGCAGCATGCATGCGCAGGGCCAGCAGCGGCTGGCGGTCAGCTACCGCAGGGGAGGCGACCGGGCAGAGGCCGCGAAGATCTGGCTGGGGATGATCCGTCGCCGGGAGGGCGGTGTCATGCCTTATGTAGAGCTTGCCAAATACTATGAGCATACGGAGAAGGACGCCTCCGCTGCGCTGGACATGGTGCGGCAGGCAATTTCGGTGATGAGCGAGCCGTCACTTTTTGACGATGCCTCTGTACAAGAGACGAGAAATGCGTTACAATATAGGTATGAGCGCCTGAAAAGGAAGCTCGGACAGGATGAAAAAACCTGAATCATTAAGAACACGGCCATTGGCCGCAAGGAGCAGCAATATGGGATTTATGGCATCTTTGAAGGCACAGCAGGCCATGCGCGCACATGGGAAGGGCGATATTGCCAAGGCGCGCAGCCTGTATGAGGAGGCTTTGGCGAAGGGCTTGATGGAAGCGCGTCCAATGCTGGGATACGCGCTGCTGCTGATTCGCAACAGCGAATTTGAAAAGGCGATGGATCTGCTCATCAAGACGCAGAAGGCGCCGGATCTGACGCCGGATCGCAAGAGCCAGCTGTTTGTCGATTATGCAGCATGCTGCGCTAAGACCGGTCAGCTGGAAAAGGGCGTACGCCTGCTGGAACGTCAGCATATCCATACGCCCACGGGCCTGACATATCAGACGCTGGGCTACCTGTATGTGGAGCAGCTGGATAGCCAGCCGAAGCCCGTTGCCAATGAGGAAACGGAGGTAACGCTTCCCGAGGGGATGGAAATGCCGGAGGAAGGGCTGTCTGTCGTGCAGAAGCAGGAGATCCTCGACGCCCAGTGGCAGGAGCGCATGGACAATGCATTCAAGCTGCTTCAGGAAGCGGTCGATTACGATGACGAGGATCCCGTGTGTCTGGACAACATGGCGCAGTTCTACTATCGAGTAACGGGCGATAAGGCTGAGGCGAAAAAGTGGTTTGAAAAGGCACACGAAGAAAAGCCTGAGCAGATCGACAGCCTGTGGTTCCTGAGCCGCTATGATCTGGAAAAGGGTGATACGGCAGCAGCAATCGAAAAGCTGGAAACTGCTGTGCAGGGAAATTTCTCGCCGCTGAATTATGTGGATAAGGCGAAGATTGAAGCAGAACTTGCACGACTGAAGGGCTGATACGACCCGCAGGGATTCCACGGTATGATGATAACGAGCTGTCAGCGGAGGGGGTACTGATCCCTCTCCGCCGCGACGTGTTTTGGAGAAAGGGTATCGAAATGGATAAGGAAACATTCATCGTTGTCGGTCTGGGCAATCCTGGCGCACAGTATGCCCGGACGCGTCACAATGCCGGATTTGAAACGATGGAAGTGCTCTCCCGCCGCTGGGGTGTGGAGATCAACCGGAAAAAGCTGAACGGCATGGTGGCTGAAACAACCTGCAATGGTCATCGGGTGGTGTTGTGCATGCCGCAAACGTTCATGAATGCTTCTGGCGAATGCGTGCAGGCATTGCTGCAATGGTATAAGGTTCCGCTTGAACGGATGATTGTGATTTATGATGATATCGACCTGACGCTGGGCCGCTTGCGGGTGCGCAAAGCCGGCAGCGCCGGTACACACAACGGTATGCGTTCGATCCTGCAGCAGATTGGCGGTCAACAGGGCTTCCCGCGAATCCGCGTGGGTGTGGGCGCAAAGCCCGAAGGCTGGGATCTGGCTGATTGGGTGCTGTCTACCTATCGCATCCGCGAGGAGCGAGAGGAAATGGAGAAAGCCTTTGCCCGTGCTGCCGACTGTGTGGAGGACTGGATCAAGAATGGCATTGAGCATGCCATGCAGCAATATAATAGCAAGTAAGGAAGCAAAAATGGGGGATTCCTGAAATGTCCCCCCCTATGCGTCCTGAAACATCCCCCCTTGCATCCTGAACGACGGAAAGGAACGATATGAAACAAGCCATACTCGGTGCGAAGGGCTCGGTCGCGTATGACCGGCTTCTGACGCACATCGGGGACAAGCAAACCGTGGCGCTTACCGGCCTGCCAGACAGCATGGCCGCTTTTGTTGCATCCAAGATTGCCATGGATACAGACAAGCGCGTCCTGCTGCTGTCCTCCAATGATCTCAAGGCCACTCATGATGCGGACGACGGTCAGCAGCTGCTGGGAATGCAGGCTGCCTGTCTGCCCGGCGGCGAGATTGACCTGACCCGCGGCGCATCCAGCCATGAAAGTGCATGGCGACGGTTGGAAACGCTTGCTCGTGTCACCTCCGGAGAGGTACGGCTGCTGTGTACCTCTGTGGATGCAGCGGTACAGCGCATGGGCAGCGGAGAACGCTTCCGTCAACGGACGATCAGGCTGCAGGTGGGCGATGTATACGATCCGCAGCAGCTGATGCGTGATCTGACCGGCATGGGATATGAGCGCGTTAGCATGGTTGAGGGCAAGGGCCAGTGTGCCATGCGCGGCGCGATCATTGATGTGTACCCTCCGGCAGGATCTCAAAGCCTGCGCGTGGAGTTTTTCGATGATGAGATAGACTCCATCCGTGCGTTTGACTGTATCAGTCAGCGCAGTCTGGAACGGCTGGAGGACTGTATTCTGGCGCCTGCGACAGAGGTTCTCCTTGCGCCCGAGGAGGCGGAAGCTGCTGCTGCAAGAATGCGCAGGGCTATTGAAAGTAACCGCCCGGACAAGCCGCAGGAAAACCTGCTCTTTGCTGATCTGCCCCCGCTGCCTGATACGGATGATGATGCAGAAACCGCAGCTTATTTCGACAAAAAGATCAGCCCCAAGGTGAAGCAAAAGGAACAGACTGCCACCCGTATCGCGGAGCTTGAGCGCCGTACAGCGCAGCTGATGGCCGATGCGGACGTTGTGGAGAGCGGATATCCCTTCCGGCGCATTCGTGCATGGCTGACTGTCCTGACGGATGATACAGCCACCATCATTGACTGGTATCGTCCGGATGTGATTCTGCTGACCGATCCGGATCTGCTGCGTAAGCGCGCAGAGGAGCGGCAGGGAACCTTTGCAGAGGATCTGAACGGCGCGATGGCCCGCGGCGAGGCGGTTGTGGAGCAGCAAAATCTGCTGATGAGCTGGGAAGAGCTGCTCTTTTCGATGCACGATCGTGCGATTATCAGTGTGTCGGAGTTCCTGGAGGGACTTGGCGGTGTGCGGGTGCAGGATGCGGTGGATCTGCGGGTGGAGCGTATCAATGGCTATTCCGGTCAGGTGCGGCCGCTGGCAGAGGATTGTACGCAATGGCTGAAGGCCGGGTACCGCGTGGCGCTGCTCTGCGGCGGCGTTGCCCGTGGACAGCGTCTTTGCAAGAGCCTGACCGAGCTGCATATTGCCGCGCGGTTTGACGAGGAGGTCAACACGCTGCCTGCGAACGTTGCCCAGGTGCTGCCGGGCACGCTCAGCCATGGTTTTATCTGGGGTGATGCAGGTCTCGTGGTGGTCAGCGATACGGATGTATACGGCGCTGGCTATCGCAAGGCAAAAAAGCGTCAGGCTGCAGGTGAGAAAATCGCCGCCTTTACAGACCTCAAGCCCGGCGATTATGTCGTACATGAGGAGTACGGCGTCGGCATATATCTCGGTACAGCGCAGATCAAGACTGGAAATGTCCGCCGTGATTATTTACAGATACAGTACAATGGCGCAGACAAGCTGAACGTGCCCATCGAGCAGCTTGACCGAGTGCAGCGCTACATCGGTAATCCTGCCAATCCGCCCAAGCTCAACAGCCTCGGCTCCGGCGAATGGAACAAGCAGAAGAACAAGGTACGCGAGGGGCTGAAAAAGCTGGCCTTCGACCTTGTGCAGCTCTATGCCAAAAGGAGCCAGCAGACGGGATTCGCATTCAGTGCAGATACTCCCTGGCAGCGGGAATTCGAGGATATGTTCCCTTATGAGCTGACGCCGGATCAGGATCAGTCCGTCAAGGAAATTACCGCTGATATGGAATCTCCCCGCAACATGGATCGTCTCCTGTGCGGCGATGTGGGCTATGGCAAAACGGAGGTTAGTCTGCGCGCGGCTTTTAAGGCCCTCATGGACGACAAGCAGGTTGCTATTCTCGCTCCGACGACCATCCTTGCACAGCAGCATTACAACACGGTCATGAAGCGCTTCAAGGGGTTCCCTGTAAAGGTGGAGGTGCTCAGCCGCTTCCGTACAGCCAAGGAGACCCGCGAGATTATGCAGCGCCTGAAGGAAGGCGACGTTGACATTCTTGTCGGCACGCATCGTCTGCTGGCCAAGGACGTCCAGTTCAAGGATCTGGGATTGCTGATTGTGGACGAGGAGCAGCGCTTTGGCGTGCAGCACAAGGAAGCCATCAAGAATATCAAGGCACAGGTGGATGTGCTGACGTTGTCCGCGACGCCTATTCCGCGAACGCTGCATATGTCAATGGTTGGCATACGCGACATGTCCGTGCTTGAAACGCCGCCAGAGCAGCGTCTGCCGGTGCAGACCCGCGTGGTGGAGTATGCGGACGGTATGATCCGCGATGCAATCCTGCGCGAGCTATCCCGCGGCGGTCAGGTATACTTCCTCTATAATTCCGTGCGGACGATTGATGAATTCTATGCACGGCTGCGTACACTGGTTCCGGAAGCCCGCATAGGTGTGGCGCATGGTCAGATGAAGGAGCATGGTCTTGAAGACGTGATGATGGACTTCTATGCAGGCAGCTACGACGTGCTCCTTTGTACCACCATCATTGAGAGCGGTCTGGATGTGCCCACAGCCAATACCCTCATTGTGTTTGATGCAGACCGGTTTGGCCTGAGCCAGCTGTATCAGCTGCGTGGCCGCGTGGGACGAAGCAACAGGCAGGCCTATGCTTACTTCACCGTCCGTCAGGACAAGAATCTTTCCGAAACGGCAGAGCAGCGACTGGCGGCCATCCGTGAATTCACCGAGTTTGGCGCGGGCTTCCGCATTGCTATGCGAGACCTGGAAATCCGTGGTGCAGGCAACATCCTCGGCCCTGAACAGCATGGACATCTTGCGACGGTTGGCTATGACATGTACTGCAAGCTGATTGAGGAAACACTCATGGAAACCAAGGCAGAGCTGGCAGGCCTTCCTCCGAAGCCGCCGCATCTGGAGACCAGAGTGGATATCAAGGTGGATGCATATCTGCCTGAAAACTATGTTCGTGACGACCGGCAGCGCATGGAGATGTACAAGCGTATTGCCAGCCTTACCACAGAGGCTGACCGTACCGATATTATCGACGAGCTGCTGGACCGTTTCGGCGATGTGCCGCCTGTGGTGGAGACGCTGCTGGATATTGCGCAGCTGCGCGTGCAGGCAAACAAGCTGGGTGTCAGTCAGGTGATGTATCGTACGGGCGGCTTCCTGCAGATGAAGGTTGACCCGAAGTACATGCCGGATGATGCGATCTTTATCCGTGCAATGCACGAAACAGACCGTCGTCTCATGCCGAGTACTGTCAATCCGAACGTGCTGCTGCTGGTAGATGTTCGGCTGAATGAATACGGCATGCTGGAGGAGGGCGTGAAGGTCCTCGCCAAGCTGAATCACAGAATCGAAGAGCTGCTGGAAGCTCAGAGAGAGCAAACAGCACAGGCGTGATTCCATATGAAAAGGAGCAGTCCCGGTAGTGGGGCTGCTCCTTTGATGTACGGCGGTTACTGCACTGCCCGTGTCAGCGTCAGGCTGCGACCGTTCAGGTTCATTGCAAGGGTGTTGGCTGCGGGATCGTAAGTAACAGTGATAGGGATGCCGCTTTGGACAAGCGTCAGCTCGTTCTGCGTGCGCGTCCATGTAAAGCGGTAAACGGAATCACCGGTGGAAATGGTGCAGAGGCGGTGTTCGTTCAAGAACAGGACAAACTCGCCGGTAGCGGTCATCTGGCTCCAGCGGCCGAGGAGCGGCTCTTTGGGCTCGGCAGCAGCTGCGGCGGCGCTGTCAACCAGCTGCAGCCCTGTAATCTGCCATGATTCGCTGGCGGTGCACTGCATGCGCATGCCCCAAGCATCCTTATCCTCGCCAAGCACGCCTGCCAGCTGTTCCCATGTGAAGCAGGCGCGGCCATTGCGGTATGTGACGCCGTCCTGTCCGACGGTTTTTTCGCCGCCCTGCGCATCGGGAAAGACAAGCCAGAGCGTATGATCGCTGGAAATGTAGCTGATCTCCAGCGTCATGCCGGGGCCAATCGCGTGCATGATCGGCCAGCCGGACTGCAGCGTCAGCGGCATGAAGGGCCCGCAGGCGAGCTTGTCGTCATAAGAATGAATGACATACTCGGGGATCAGCGGCTCTGTCGAAGTGGCGGGATCAACAAGTGCATCGGAGGACGCTTTCTTGAAGGTCAGCTGCGGATCGTTGAGGGCATATTTCAGTGTGAAGCCGTTGTAGGTGAGGGGAGTGAGCGTGGTGCCCTGCAGCAGGTTCAGGGTTTTTCCCTTCAGAAACCATGTGTGGATGGTTACAGTACCGTTTATGGACAGCGATGCAGCACCGTCAGCGGAGAGGATCAGGGCGGCGGGTGCAGTTCCGTCGCCGGTTGAAGCGACCCAGGTACCGACCAGTTTATCAGGAGTGTCGACCGCCAAAGCAGTGGTGCAGGACAGGAGCAGCATAAGCACTGCCAGCCATATACATACGTGCGTACGCCGGAGAATCATCAGGTTCATGGGAAGCCTCCTTGTGAATCCATTCCTGTATACATTCGCCGGGGAATGGGAAATTCCTGCTGCATGGCTGGCGATCAAAAAAGGGCATCCCGTATAACGGAATACCCGATGGATCATGCGATGAACTGGAATGCGCAGAAGCTGGCATAGATGGCCAGCAGGAGCACGCCCTGCCAGCGCGAAAGCTTGCCGTGCAGAAGCGCCGGGAGCGTCATCAGCAGCATGACGATGAACATCAGCGGGATATCCAGCACCAACGACGCATTCATACCGGCAATTGTTGTGCCGGAGGGCACTGCAAAGGGGGACAGTACTACGGATACACCGCTGACCAGCACCAGATTGAAAAGATTTGCTCCGATGATATTGCCCAGAGAGAGGGCGCCGTGTCCCTTGGCAAGGGAGGTGATGGCTGTCACAAGTTCCGGCAGAGACGTGCCCAGCGCAACGAAGGTCAGCGCAATGACGGATTCTGGTACGCCCAGCGCTTCCGCAATCAGCGTACCGTTATCTACCAGCAGGTTTGCGCCCCAGGCAATCAACCCTGCGCCTATGACCAGCAGGAGCAGATGCTTGGCCAGATCCCGCTTCTCATGGGGTTCGTCCACTTCCTGACGCTGATTGGGAGCCTCCATGGCCTGTCGGACTGTCAGGAGCATGTACACCACGAAGATGCCAATCAGCACCAGACCGATGAAACGGCTGAAATAGCCGGTCATATAGGCCACAACTGCATATACGGTCGCAGCAAGGAAGAAGAAAAGCACGGGCGTCTTGAGGGCAGTACGGTCGACTGTCGCAGGACGGATGGCAATGGTCAGTGCTGCGACCAAGGCTGTATTACAGATAATGGATCCGATGGCGTTGCCGTAAGCGATCTCACCGTGACCGGAGAGTGCAGAGGTGGCGGATACCATGACCTCCGGCAATGTCGTGCCGATGGAAACGACAGTTGCACCGATCAGCAGTTCAGGAATGCGGAATCGCTTGGCGACGCCTGTTGCGCCGTCAACGAACCAGTCGCCTCCCTTGATCAGCAATACAAGGCCCAGCAGGAACCAGAGGACAGGAATCAACATGTTTTACTCATCATCCTTTCTCGGAGCGCGTGATCAGCGTGAAGTTTGCCTGCATATACCTACCTTACCATGGAAGCTTGATCTCGGCAATATATTCTGCATGAAATGTCGTTTTCGATGCTTGAAAACAGCAAGGAAGGTTTTGCTTGCAATTCAAAGGGGGATATGCTATAATATATTTCACATGCCGGTGTGGTGAAATGGCAGACGCGGCGGACTCAAAATCCGCTGAGGTAAAACTCGTGTGGGTTCGAGTCCCACCACCGGCATGACGCCTTGAATTCACGCGAATTCAAGGCTTTTTGGTTTTTCCTTGACAATGATATTACTATATGGTATAATACGATATAGAGAGAAGGCGCGCGGATGGAAACACGGGGTGGATTTTTGATTTCCCGCATCAAACAGGTGGGCGGAAGGTTGTTTGACAGGATGCTTACGCAGGCGAATGTGGACGCATTCAACGGCGCGCAGGGCCGCATCCTGTACGTGCTGTGGCAGGAGGACGGCGTGACCATCAGCCAGCTGAGCAGCCGGACGAGCCTGGCCAATACGACGCTGACCTCCATGCTTGACCGGATGGAGCAGGGCGGCCTCATCCGGCGCGAACCGTCGCCGCGTGATCGCCGGGCGCTGCTCATCCGCCTGACCGATGAGGCGAGGGTGCTCAAGGCTGATTATGACCGCATTTCGCAGCAGATGAACGACCTGTACTACGCCGGCTTCACGGAGGCTGAGGTGCGCCAGTTTGAGGGCTACCTCGCGCGCGTGCTGGACAATCTTGAGGGAGGCAAATGACATGAGCAAGGTTTCTGTAGCGATCACCAACGACTGGTGTCCCCAGACGCTGTTCACCTACGGCACGTTCAAGGAGGATGGGCAGCCGAATTTCGGGCTGTTCTGCTGGTTCAGCTACTGCTGGTTCGACGAGCTGGGCGTGATCTGCGCCATCGGCGGGCGCAAGCAGACGCAGGAGCGCATCCTTGCAGGGCGCGTGTTCTCCGCGAACCTCGTCGTGGAGGATAACCTCGCCCTGAGTGACTACTTCGGCACGGCGGATGGCCACGATGCGGACAAGATGGACGTGCCCTTTCAGTGGGAGCGCGGGCAGGTGCTGGACGTACCGGTGCTCACGAGCAGCCCGCTGTCCTTCGAACTGGAGGTGGACAAGGTCATCCCCACCAATGAAGAGGAGGGGGATACGGTGTTTCTCTGCCGCATCCGCAATGTCCTCAAGGACAAAGCGCTGCTGGAGAGCGGTCTGCCGGTGGATGAGCTGATGCGCAGGATCAGCGCGGTGCGCACGGCCGGAGGCGTCGAATACTGGAGCTGGGAAGGCAGGCATCTGGGCAGCTGGCACGAGCCTGCGCAGAGGATCAAGCCCGGCGTGGAGGTCGGGAAGGCGGCGCAGATGTGAACGCAGCGCGGGCAGGGAGAGCAGCTTCCTGCCCGCTATTTTATGTGAACAACGCAAGGGATAAAAAAATTAAACTAAAACATTAAAAAGTAGTTGACAAAGATAAAGAGGTGTGTTATTATACACTTGCCCGGCCGGCAAGCCCCCTTGAAGAATGGAAGTACGGTAGCGCTGTAGTCAACGTAGGATAGAAGCAATGACTGAAGAACAGAAGTATGGAGGAAACGAAAATGAAGATGCTCAATGTTGGTAAGGTTCTCACGAAGATCATCGAGATCATGTGCTATGCGGGCGTGACGCTCTGTGCTGTCCTGACGATCTGGGCGGTTGTTTCGCCCGCTACTCTGGTTCCCATGTACCAGGAGGGCAATGTGACGATCTACGGCAGCGATTTTAAGATGGCGGACCCGGCGATGAAGAACCCGCAGGCGCTGATGATCGTGATGCTGCTGACCGGCGTCGTGTCCAGCGTGATGATGGCTCAGACCTTCCGTAAGGCCAACGGCATCATCATGAAGGCCATCGAGGGCGCGCCCTTCCAGCCCTGCACGGTGAAGTGGATGAAGGAGATCGGCTACCTGTCCATCGCCTTGCCCCTGATCGGCTTTGTGGGCAGCGTGATCGCCTTCCTGGCGGGCGGCATGCCGACCAGTGAGGTCATGCTGAATCTCGACGGCTTCGTGATGGGCATTCTGGTGCTGTGTCTGACGCAGGTGTTCGCCCACGGCGCGCAGCTGCAGCAGGACGTTGACGGTCTGCTGTAAGGAGGAACGATGGGCAAGATTATTCTGCGCCTTGACCGGATGATGGTCGAAAGGCACATGTCCCTGAATGAGCTGGCGGAGCGCGTGGGCATCAGCAACGTGAACCTGTCGAAGATCAAGAACAATCACGTGACAGCAGTGCGCTTCCAGACTCTTGCGGCGATCTGCGAGGCGCTGGACTGCACGCCCGGCGACCTCCTCGAATACCAGAAGGACGACTGACGGCACGGACGGCAGTCAGCATATAAGAAACCCGCCAGCGGGGGAGTGGATGCTCCTTGGCTGGCGGGTGCTTTTGTGGGGTTGGATTGACCTTCCTTTTGAGGTTGGCACAACGCGGAACAGGTTTGATTACTGCACCTTGTCGTCTTTTCCTTTTGAGTCGGTCGGACTGTTTGAACGATCGGAGATCGTTCAAAGGCGTCGTGGGGATTTGCGCCTGCGGGCGCAGGGTCTCCGACGGGCAGGGCCTCCGCGGCCCTGCACCCCTTAACCCTTTTTTGTCTTTTCACTTGTTACTTGCGGAGGGTGATAACCACGTGACGGTTGGGCTCTTCGCCCTCGGAGTGGGTGTCCACCGCGTCGTTTGCCTGCAGAGCGCTGTGGATAATCCGGCGCTCGTAGGGATTCATGGGCTCCAGACTTACCTTACGGCCCGTCTTCACGGCACGGTTGGCCATACGGTTTGCCAGACGGATCAGCGTGTCCTCGCGCTTGGCACGGTAATTCTCGGTGTCCAGCGTTACGCGGGTGTAGTCGTCCTGACCGCGGTTCACTTTCAGGCTGGTCAGGTACTGCAGGGCGTCCAGCGTCTCGCCGCGGCGGCCGATCAGGATGCCCAGCGTGTCGCCGGTCATCTGCACGAAGACATTGTTCTCCGTGTCAGTGCCTACGGCAACCTCCACGTCCACGCCCATCAGGTGCGTCAATTCCTTGAGGAAGGCCTGTGCCTTACCGGCCGCAGAATCCTCCGTCACCTGATCGGCGGGGATCATGGTGACAACGGGCTTTTCGAGGGGCTTGACGGGCTCCTTGGGAGCAGGCTTGGTCTGGTTGTCGTGAGGCTTCTTTTCGGACTTCTTTTCAGCCTTCTTCTCGCCGTCCTGCTTGGAGGTGCGCTCCTTGCGGGGCTTGGGCTGCTTCTTTTCGGCATTGTCTGCCTTTTCGGCGCTGTCAGCCTTGGGCGCGTCCGTGCGAGGCTGCTTGGCCTTGCGCTGAACGGGCTTGGGAGCGGCGGGCTTTTCCTCGGCAGGCTTTTCCTCAGCGGTCTTTGCCTCGGCTGCAGGAGCTTCTGCCTTCTTGGGTTCGGGCTTCACAACGGGCTTGGGCTCGGCCTTCTGCACCGGCTTGGACTCAGGCTTCTTTTCCGCGCGGGGAGCGGGCTTCTTGGGTTCGGGCTTGGCGAACAGGTCGGCCAGCGGATCGTCCTCAATGTCTTCCTTGACAGTCAGACGAAGTTTGTAGGGACGGGAGCCGAACAGGCCGAACAGGCCCTTGCTGCCTTCCTCCAGCACATCGATGGTCACATCGCTGATGGTGGCGCCCAGTGCGGTCAGGCCGTTCTGAAGTGCGTCTTCATATGTTTTGCCAGTGGCTTCGTAGGTCTTCATGATTGAATTATCTCCCTCTCCTGATCACAGAACGTTGATGGTCAGTTATTGCAGCGGTGCTTATTTGAGACCGCTATTGTCGGACGAAGTGTCACCGGCTTCGGCAGCAAGCTTTTCCTTGCGGTCAAGGTGCCAGTTGATGAGGTACGTCTGCAGCATGGCGATCAGATTGCTGGTTACCCAGTATACGGCGAAGGCAGCGTTGTAGCCGGCGCAGATCCACAGGGAGAACAGCGGGAAGAACCACTTCATAAAGCCGTTGCTGTTGGACTGCGGCTTGCCGTCGGGGCCGGTGGTGGGGGCGGGGGCAGCGGGCTGCAGTACAGTCATCAGGAACTGGCTGCCAGCGGACAGGAGGGGCAGCAGGAACAGACCGTTCCACTGGGTCACGACTGTCAGTGTGGTAACGAGCAGGTTGACGCTCAGGTAGGGGATGCCGGAGGTGTTGCTGACGTACTCAGGCACGGCGGTCAGCGCGGCATTGATAGCCTCGATCGTTGCCTGACGGGTCTCGTTGAAGGCAGCGGCGTCCAGCACAATGCCGATCTTGTCGCTCAGCGCGGTCAGCGTATCGGCAGACAGGGTTTCAATGACACGCAGCCAGTCGCCGGCTTCGATCATCTGCAGGCTGGACAGGGAAGGCCAGGCGGCATTGAAGGGGCTGTCAGGCATCCACAGGTTCTTTACCCACAGGAAGGGCTCGACCTGCGTGGTGCCGGTCAGGATGATGTCGAAGGTCTGCTGCACCAGCTGTTCGTTGGCCATCATGCGCATGGCGCCGAACATGGCAAACAGGATAGGCATCGACAG
>JAFTWV010000060.1 GCA_017465155.1 Clostridia bacterium | reverse complement strand
GGCCGGCTCCTACTTCCTCTCCACCGGCTCCGGCAAGTTCTTCCGCAATGTCATCACCGATCCCGAAGACAGCATCTGCGTGGTCGAGATCAACGACAAGGGTGATTCCTACCGCATCCGTTGGGGCCTGGTGAACGGCGGCAAGCCCACCAGCGAGTTCCCCAGCCACTACATGAACCACTGCGTCCGCGCCAAGGCCACGAACGGCGAGCATCGCGTGATCTACCACGCGCATCCCGCCAACATCATCGCCATGACCTTCGTGCTGCCCCTGACCGACCGTGACTTCTCCCGCGCCCTGTGGAAGAGCGCGACCGAGTGCCCCGTGGTGTTCCCCGGCGGCGTGGGCGTTGTGCCGTGGATGGTTCCCGGCGGCGCTGACATCGCCATGGCCACCTGCAAGAAGATGGAGGAGTTTGACGCGGCGGTCTGGGCGCACCACGGCCTGTTCGCCTCCGGCCCCGACTTTGACATCACCTTTGGCCTGATGCACACCATCGAAAAGGCCGCGGAGATCTGGGTGCTGCAGAAGTCCACCGGTCTGCCCGAGCTGCAGACCATTCAGGATGACGAACTGCGCGCCATCGCCCGCGACTTCAAGGTCCAGCTCCGCGAGGACTTCCTGGACTGAACCTTGAATCATAAAGCAACCCCTGCTTCCCGAGTTATCATGTAGAGGAAGGGTCTCCCCTTTCGCGTCATGATCCGCGGGAAATCCAGGTAATTCAAGCAGTTATGGCTTGTCGGGAAACCTTCAAGCCATAACTGCTTTGTTTTGCCAATGTTTTTGTTTGTCAATTCCTTGACAAAAGCAGGAAAGAGGCGTACACTGAGTTAGCTAATTCTAACTCTCGCAAACAGGAGGCAATCGCATGGGAATCAAGGTAACCAGCCTGACGGAAAAGGAAATCGAAGCCATCGGCGAAGCCTTTGCCGGTCATCCATACCCTGCGGACGATCAGGGCATGGCCATGCTGTTTCCTGACAGGGAGAGCATCAAGGCGTACATATGCGGATATGTTCGGGCGGCGCTGAAGTGCAACTGGCTGTATACCACCAGTGAAAAACATGAAGCCTTTGTTGTGTTCTGCCACACACAGGATAAGCACCGGTTTAGATTTCTGCTTTCGCTTGTGCCGGTGATCTTCCGCACCATGGGGTTCAAGGGTGCAATGCGTTACATGAAACTGGTAGGCCGCTCCGGAAAATCCTATCATGAAGAGCTGGCGAAAGCGAAGAAGCCTCATGTGTATGTAGCACTCCTTGCAGTAACCAAACCCTGGCAGGGGCAGGGCTACATGCGCAAGGTGATCGACATCGCCTATGAAGAGGGCCGCAGGCGGCATTGCCCCGTGGTGCTGGAGACGGACGCAAAGCTCAAGAGAGATAAGTATGTCAGCGTAGGCATGACCTGCGTCAGGGAACGCAAATGCACGGATAACGCTTCGATGTATGACATGGTGAAGGAATTCAACTGATCCCGGTGGAGGATGAATATGAACTGGTTTCGTATTCTGCTGGATGGCATACATTCAGAAGATACTCGTCAATCTGGGCGATTTTTTCGGGTTGGATTGTTCTTCCGGGAGCAAATGGGCAGCCGTCTGGAACTGCCCGGAACAGAGGGCTGCGAGCTGTACAACCGCCGCAACTGGATGCTGAAGCTGGGGATTCCGGAGCATTTCGTGATGTGGCCACTGCTGGTGTGTCCGATGCTCAGCCTGCTATGCGCGTGGGCTGGCGGCCTGTATTGAGGAGGGATTGAACATGATTTTCTTCATTGAATGCCTTGTTGCCTGCATCTTCTTTACCCTGATGATCAGGCTGGCAACGTGGAAGCAGCAGGTTGCTTTCACCAACGATTATCCCCCTGTCGTGACCGACAAACTGCGGGACAAAGGCCTGATCGCCCCGAAGCCCCCGGCACGGAAGAAGGATTACATCCGCAAAGCTGTCGCCATGGTCGTCTTCGCACTCCTGTTTGCGCTGGTTCTGCGCCATGTGAACGGGCTGGACAGCTTTCTGCCTGCCGCGCTGACCGCCTACGGCCTGTGGCTGGTGGTGGACTGGTATGACTTCGCCGTGATGGATGTGCTGCTGGCTCCCTTCGATAAGTTCTACCGGCTGTCTGGGGTCAGCGCCTTTGAGCCCTCTGCGGTGAAATTCCATTTTATCCACAGCGTTTACGGCATGGTGCTGGGGCTGCCGGTGGCAGTGGTGGCTGGGCTGCTGGTGACGCTCCTGTAAGGAGGGAATCTGTATGATTCTTCTGCTCGAAGGCCTGCTGATGTGCGTATTCCTGTCGCTGTTCTGTCTGATTGGCAAGAGAGGCGGGGCCGTGCAGCTGGTGCATCTCTACGAGAAGGAGGTGCAGGAGCGCGTCCTATCGCTGGGACTGATCACACCGGAGCGAATCCGGCGCAACAGTCTGCTGTTCAAACTGGTTGGCATGACGCTGTATATCAGCTGCCTGTTGATTTTCGCCTATGCCATCAACGGCGCGTGTACCTTTGCAGACGGCTTTTTGCAGATGCTGGTTCTTTTGCTGATCATGGGCGTGTACGACCGCATCGTGATCGATATCTGGTGGGTCGATCATACCGATGGCTGGCGCATCCCCGGCACGGAGGACTTGCGGCCTTACATCCCGGCGAAGGTGCACCTGCAGAAATGGGTGATCACATTGGTGGTTTACCCGGCCATGGCGGCTGCGCTGGCGGTCATCATGACGCTGATCCTGTGAGCAAAAGGAGCGAATGATATGAAGCCTGATTACAAGAACTGGGTACCCAAGGGAATGCTCGCCGGCTTTGCAGCGGGTCTGGCTGCTGCGCTGGTGCTGATGATGGTCAGCCTGTTTACGCTGCCGCAGGGGACGCTGCACACGATCCTGCTGGCTGTGTCCGCTATTGCTGCTGTAATCCTGCTGGCGGCAACGATCTGGCTGACCATGATGCACCGGGCCTTCTCCTACAACGGCAAGCGTCAGTTGGCCAAGGCCATTGTGGAAGGTACCGCGGCATATGTCAGCATTCCCGACGGTGGCGTTGGTCTGGATGTGGGCTGCGGCAGCGGCGCGCTGACCATCGCCTGCGCCAAGCGGAATCCGAAGGCACGAATGATCGGCATCGACCGGTGGGGCAAGGAATACGCCTCCTTCAACAAGCCCCTGTGTGAGCAGAACGCCCGCGCCGAGGGCGTGAGCAACACCAGCTTCCGGCAGGGCGATGCGCTGCATCTCGCCTTCCCGGACGAAAGCTTCGACGCAGTGACCAGCAACTATGTCTACCATAACATTACAGGTGCTGATAAGCAGCAGTGCCTGCGGGAAACGCTGCGGGTACTGAAGAAGGGCGGCACCTTTGCGCTGCATGACATCATGAGCAAGAGCCGCTACGGCGACATGGAGGCCTTTGCAGCCCAGCTCCGGGCCGAGGGCTATGAAAAGGTGGAGCTGATCGACACCACCGATGGCAAGTTCATGTCCCGCAGGGAGGCCATGCTGATGGACTTGTCCGGCTCCACGCTGCTGGTAGGCAGGAAGTAAGGAGAACTGCATGAAGAAAAGCACGCGAATGATACTCGCCTTGATCTGCGGCATGCTAGGCTGCCTGTGCTTCGGCGGCGGCGACTGGCTGATGATCTACGGCGACACGACTCATTCCGGCAGCCTGTACTGGCTGACCGAGGGTGTTGCTCAGATTGCGCCGTGGCGCAACATGCTGGCCATGGCGCTGTCGTTTCCCGGCATCATCCTGTATGGTGTCGCGCTGTTTGCGGTTGAAGGATATATTACAGGACAAAAGAACCGCCGCATCTACCACTATCTCACCGTCTTCGGCCTGACCCCTTGGCTGGCGCTGCATCTGTTCTATGTGATGATCCTGTATCTGTTTGCGTGGCTGAACGGCAATGGTTATACGCAGGCGGCGCTTCCTGCAGCGGAAGCGTTGTACAGCCACCTGTCCTGGGTGGTCATCGCCAGTGAAGCGCTGATGCTTCCGCCCTTTGTGTACTGGGCGTGGCTGCTGGCAAGGGGCAGGAGCATTCTCCCCCGCTGGATGGCGGCGGTCAATCCGCTGACGATCTATGCTGTGCTGTCTGTGGGCAAGTTCATCTTGCCGGAGGGCGCATTCCGCATAGGCTTCACCAACGGGCTGATGAGCGAGAGCATGGTGATTTGGTTTGCTGTGTTCATTTTCTGGAATCTGAGGAGGAATCAGAATGTCCCGCAAGGATGAGATCCGCAACGCATACCGCCATATGGGCGGCGATCACGACTTTTACGACGGCATGATCACCTGCTCCACCCTCTCCGGCAGGCTGGTCACAAGGGCTGTCTGGGCTATGAGCGAGGAGGAGAACCACGAGTACATCGCCAAGGCCATGCAGGGTATCCCTGAGGGCTTCGACGGCAGGCTGCTGGAGGTGCCGGTGGGCACGGGCATCCTGTCCATGCCCCTGTACAAGACCCTGCCGGAGGCAGACGTCACCTGTCTGGATTACTCTGCCGACATGATGGCCCGGGCAAAGAAGCGTGCCGAGGGCATGGGGCTGTGCAACGTGTATTTCCAGCAAGGGGATGTGGGTGCGCTGCCCTACGAGGATGGCAGCTTTGATACGGTGCTGTCGCTGAACGGCTTCCACGCCTTCCCGGATAAGGAAGCCGCCTACCGCGAGACCTTCCGGGTATTGGCACCCGGCGGCACCTTCTGCGGCTGCTTCTACATCGCCGGGCAGCACAAACGGACAGACTGGTTTGTGAATCATCTCTATGTGCCCAAGGGATATTTCACCCCGCCCTTTGAAACGCTGGAGAGCCTGCTGAACCGGCTGGAGAGCATGTACGCCAATGTGAAAATCGAAACCGTGAAGGGCATTGCCTGCTTCACCTGCACGAAGGGAGAATGAACATGAAAAAGAAGGAACATCTGTCGTTTTTCGGCTGCGGGCCGGTATACTGCGCGATCATCATTACGTTGACGGTGCTGGGGGCCATTGCGGGCGGTCAGTCCCTGCTCAGCGGCGGGAGGGTGCTGCAGCTCAAGTGGCTCTTCTGGCCTGTCGGCATTGCGCTGATCCTCCTCGGTATTGTCATGTGGGCGCTGGCGAACTTCCATTCCAGGCTGGATCAGAACATCGTCAGCAACACGCTGGTCACCACCGGCGTGTACGCCTGGGTGCGCAATCCCATCTACTCTGCGATTATGCTGGACTGTACGGGCGTGCTGCTTCTGGTCTGCAACCTGTGGCTGCTGATCCTGCCGCCCCTCTACTGGCTGCTGATGACCCTGCTGGTATCCGCTACCGAAGAAAAATGGCTGCGGGATCTGTACGGGCAGCAGTATGTGGATTACTGTGCCCGGGTGAACCGCTGCCTTCCGTGGTTTCCGAAGAAGTAAGGAGATACAAACATGAAATTCCACGAATCCGGCCTGTGGGACGCGCCCGTGCTGATGCTGCTCCCCGGCACCTGCTGCCATTGGCAGCGGAACTTTGGTCATGTGCTGCCCCTGCTGAACCAGCGCTTCCATGTGGTCTGCGCATCCTACGACGGCTTTGACGAAACAGAAAGTACCGTTTTCACCACCGTGACCGATCAGGTTGAGAAGATCGAAGCATTCGTACGGGACAACTTCGGCGGGCACATCCATGCGGCGTACGGCTGTTCGCTGGGCGGCTCGCTGGCGGGTATGCTGGTGGAGCGGAGGAACATCTGCATCGATCACGCCATTCTCGGGAGCAGCGATCTGGATCAGGAGGAGGGCCTGTCCGCCCGATTCAAGGCGTGGCTCATCGGCAAGGTGCTGCACGGCATCATGCAGAAGGGGCAGCTTCCCGGCTGGATGCAGAAACGGCTGGACGCGAAGCCGCCGGAGCAGAAGGCTTACATGGAAAAGATGCTGACCATGATGGGCCTGCGGGATCGCTCCATGGCCTTCGTGAAGCGGGAAAGCATCCGCAACCAGTTCTATTCCGACCTGATCACCCCGCTGGGGATGGGTATCCATGCCGAAGGTACTACGGTGCACTGCTTCTATGCAAAGAAGATGGGCGATATGTACCTGGAGCGGTACCATCAGCATTTTGCCAAGCCCCACATTGTGGAGCATGATCTGCTGCATGAGGAATTGCTGCTTTGTCTGCCCGAAAAGTGGGTGCAGGAAGTGTGCCGCGCAGTGGAAGAAAGCAAGCAATCAGCGTGATTTCCGCTTGACATTGTGTCATTCTTTATGATATATTTTCGTTGTTAGTTGCGACTAACAAAAAGCTGCAGCAACCTCTGCAGCTTTTCAAAAACTCGCGAGTTAGTTGCAACTAATCAAATAACATCAACAAGGATGAACGCCATGATGATCAACAAGCGCCTGATCGGCGCAGTTCCGGAAAGCAAAAAATACATCGCGGGCAACGTCATCGTGCAATGGATGTCGCTGATCGCCAACGTATGCATGATGGGCAGCATTGCCAGCCTTTTGCAGCGGCTGTTCGACAACACAGCGACCACCGCCGCCATCGTCGTGACGGTGGTGATCGGCCTGATCGCCCTTGCGGTGCGCTTCGTGTGCGCGCTGGCTGCCAGCCGCATGGCCTACCTGTCCTCCAAGACGGTCAAGTCCACCCTGCGGGAGATGATCTACCGCAAGCTCCTGCGGCTGGGTGCATCCTACAACGAAAAGGTGCGCACCTCCGAGGTGGTGCAAGTGGCGGTGGAGGGTGTGGATCAGCTGGAGACCTACTTCGGCTCGTACCTGCCCCAGTTCTTCTATGCCATGCTGGCTCCGCTGACGCTGTTCGTCATCCTCTGCTTCATCAGCTTCCCGGCCGCCATCGTGCTGCTGGTTTGCGTGCCCATGATCCCCGTGGCCATCGCCGCCGTGCAGACCTGGGCGAAAAAGCTGCTGAGCAAGTACTGGGGCCAGTATACCCAGCTGGGTGATACCTTCCTGGAGAACCTGCAGGGCCTGACCACCCTGAAAATTTACCAGACCGACGGCCGCCAGCATGAGCGCATGAATGAGGAGAGCGAGCATTTCCGCCGCATCACCATGAAGGTGCTGACCATGCAGCTCAACTCCATCACCATCATGGACCTGATCGCCTACGGCGGTGCTGCACTGGGCATGGTGATGGCCGTGACGCAGTTCGCGGGCGGGCATGTGACGCTCGCCGGAGCGCTGCTGATCATCCTGCTGTCGGCGGATTTCTTCATCCCCATGCGGCAGCTGGGCAGCTTCTTCCACATTGCCATGAACGGCATGGCCGCCAGCGACAAGATCTTCCGCCTGCTGGATCTGCCGGAGGAGTCCACCGGCACAAAGCAACCCAAGGGGCACGCCATGGCGGTGAAGAACCTGCACTTCTCCTACGAGGCAGACCGCGAGGTGCTGCACGGCGTGGACATGGTTTTCCCGGAGGGCAGCTTCACGGCCATCGTGGGCGAGAGCGGCTGCGGCAAGTCCACCATCGCGGCAATCCTCACCGGCAAGAACCGCGGCTACACCGGCATTGTAACATTGGGCGGCATTCCCCTCACCGAGGTCAGCGAGGAAGCCCTCATGCGCACGGTGACCTACATCGGTCACGCCAGCTACCTGTTCAAGGGCAGCGTGCGGGAGAATCTGCTGATGGGCAAGCCAAACGCCACCGATGCCGAGCTCTGGGCCATGCTGGACAAGGTCAACCTGGCGGATTTCCTCCGCAGCGAGAACGGTCTGGATACCCTGCTCACCGAGCAGGCAGGCAACCTCTCCGGCGGCCAGCGGCAGCGTCTGGCACTGGCTCGTGCGCTGCTGCATGACAGCCCGGTGTACATCTTCGACGAGGCCACCTCCAACATCGACGTAGAGAGCGAGAACGACATCATGGCGCAAATCCATGCGCTGGCCAAGACCAGGACCGTGATCCTGATCTCCCACCGTCTGGCCAATGTGACCGGCGCAGACAACATCTATGTGATGCAGTCCGGCAGCGTGGTGGAATCCGGCACCCATCTGACGCTCCCCAAGGGCGGCGTATATGAACGCCTCTGGAACGCCCAGCAGGAGCTGGAAAGCTATGCGAAGGGAGGTGTGCAGGCATGAAGCGCAGTCACTTCAAGGTCATGGCCCGTCTGATCGGGCTGGTGAAGCCGCTAAGCGGCTACATGCTTCTGGCCATCATCATGGGGCTGATCGGCCACCTGTGCGCGGCATTCATCACCATCTTCGGCGGCTATGCGCTGCTGGATGCGCTGGGCAAGCCTGCCATCGGCATGGGCATTGCATTTACCTGCATGGCGGTGTTCTCCATTGCCCGGGCGGGTCTTCGCTACGGCGAGCAGGCCTGCAATCACTTCATTGCCTTCAAGCTCCTGGCGCTGATCCGCGACAAGGTCTTCGGCGCGCTGCGCAGGCTCTGTCCCGCCAAGCTGGAGGGCAGGGACAAGGGCGACCTGATCTCCGTCATCACCAGCGATATTGAGCTGCTGGAGGTCTTCTACGCCCACACCATTTCGCCCATCGCCATCGCAGCACTGTTCTCGGTGATCATGGTAGGCTTTATCGGCGGTGTGCATCCGCTGCTGGGCGCGGTGGCTGCGGCAGCCTATGCCGTGGTGGGCATTGCTGTGCCGCTGTTCATCTCAAAGATGAGCGGCGAGGACGGCGCACGCTTCCGGCGCAAGTCCGGCGAGTTGTCGTCCTTTGTACTGTGCAGCCTGCGCGGCCTGAACGAAACCATCCAGTATGGTCAGGGCGAACGCCGCTTCCAGCAGATGCAGCGGCACACCGCTGGTCTTGCTGCCGATGAAGAGCGCATGAAGCGCGTCACCGGCCGCAACATCGCCATCACCAACAGCATCATCCTGCTCTTTGACCTGACGATGCTGCTCCTGTCCGCGCTGCTGTGCCAGCAGGGTGTGATCGGCTTCGAGGGCGTCGTGATCGCCACGCTTGCCCTGATGAGCTCCTTTGGCCCGGTGGTGGCGCTGGCGAACCTTGGTTCCACGCTGCAAAGCACCTTCGCCGCAGGCAATCGCGTGCTGGACATTCTGGAGGAATCCCCCGTGGTGGAGGACGTGACTGGTCAACCCGAAACCATCTTCACCGGCGCAAAGGCGGAGAACGTGACCTTTGCTTACGGCGATGAAACCATCCTGCAAAATGTGTCGGTGGGCGTGCCGAAGGGCAGCGTCATCGGCATCAACGGACGCAGCGGCAGCGGCAAATCTACGCTGCTGAAGCTGATGATGCGCTTCTGGCGGGTGCAGCAGGGGGCAATTTCCCTGTCCGGCCGCAGCGTGGACGCGATCAACACCGCCGACCTGCGCAGCATGGAGGCCTTCGTGACGCAGGACACCCATTTGTTCCATTCCAGCATTGCGGAGAATCTGCGCATCGCCAAGCCCGACGCCACGCAGGCGGAGATCGAAGCAGCCTGCCGCAAGGCCTCGGTGCATGATTTCATCACCCGTCTTCCCCAGGGCTATGACACCCCTGTGGCCGAACTGGGCGACAGCCTTTCCGGCGGCGAAAGGCAGCGCATCGGCCTGGCGCGGGCTTTCCTGCACGACGCGCCGCTGCTCCTGCTGGACGAACCCACCAGCAATCTGGACAGCCTGAACGAGGCGGTCATCCTGCGCTCCCTGCGGGAAGAACGCGCAGACAAGACCGTGGTGCTGGTGTCCCACCGCAAGTCCACCATGGGGATCGCCGACAAGGTGTACTCGGTGGAGCACGGGAGGGTCAGCTGATGAAGAGCGTGCAAAGCAAGCGTGAGCGGGAAAAGCGCATCGTTTCGGAGATGATCGCCCTGTACTGCCACAAGAAGCACGGCACGAAGGGAAAAATCTGCGACGACTGCGCCGCGCTGAATGCGTACGCTGAAATGCGTGCAGACAAGTGCCCCTTCATGGAGACAAAGACCTTCTGCTCCAACTGCAAGGTGCATTGCTACAAGACAGACATGCGGGAGAGGATCCGGAAGGTCATGCGGTTTTCCGGACCGAGGATGCTCTTCCATCAGCCGGTGATGGCCATCCGCCATGTGATCGAATCAAAACGCGAGAAGAAACGATTGGAGAAAGAACAATGAAGAAGATGCTGTATATCATCCTGGGCTGCATTGGTGTCGGTCTTGGCGCTGTGGGCGCCGTGGTGCCCATGCTGCCGGCCTTTCCCTTCCTGATGCTGGCGGCGTTCTGCTTTGCCCGCTCCAGCGAGAAGCTGAATAACTGGTTCATCAATACCAAGCTGTACAAGGACAACCTGGCGGACTATGTCGCCGGGCGTGGCATGACCATGAAGACCAAGGTGCGCATCATGATCACCGTGACGCTGCTCATGTCCATCGGCTTCGTCATGATGGGCATCAAGGGCGTGAAGGTGGGCTGCATCGTGCTGGGCTGCGTGTGGGCGTTCCACATCGTTTACTTCCTCTTTGGGGTCAAAACGATTCAGGCGTAAGCGCAGGAAAGGGAGAACAGCATGGAAAACGTCATCATTATCGGCATCCTCGCGGTGGTCGTTGTCATCGGCATCGTGAACACGGTGAAGCACTTCAAGGGTCAGGGCGGCTGCTGCGGAGGCGGCGGAAGCTACAAGCCCCGGAAAAAGAAGCTCCCTTCCACCCTGTATCAGAAAACCTTCAGGGTAGAAGGGATGCACTGCGAGCATTGCAAGAACCGTGTGGAAGAAGTTATCAACGATATCCAGGGCGTGGCCGGGAAGGTCGATCTCAAGAAAGGCGAGGTCACGGTGTCCTACGCGGAAGAAGTCTCGGATGATGTGATCAAGGACAGAATCGAAAGAGCGGGCTATCACTGGTCTATCAAGCCATGAAATAACTCTATAATCACCTTGTTGTTAGTCTAATATGAAGCTGTCATGGATATGCGCGCTTTCTTTGGTGATAAGCAGCACTGAACTTAGTGTTTTGCGCAAGGCATGATCACCAGCCCAAATGATTCCCCACTTGACCATCCGGTATCTGCCGGGTGGCCTTTTTGCGTTTTGCAGAAATTCGACGCGACCGCGCCGAATTTGTTTTAGTTATATGTATGAATGCGGCATCATGTATGCTGTCGTCTTAAAAAAAACATTAAAAATGCAATTTTTCTTTGTCTTTCCTGCATTTGGAGTATTGTTTTTCTTGCGTCCGGTGTGTATGATTGGTAATGTGGTTCATACTCTGTTCATATGCACATATACAGGGGAATCCACCGGGTACTGGCTGCCCGGAAAGTGACGCCGGTCCGCTGCTCGGCCGGCATGCGAGGTGGAGAAGCAATGAGTTCCAAAATGATGTTTTATATCCTCAAGCGCGTGCTTCTGGCCCTGATGACGATCTGGATTGTCATTACGGTGACGTTCTTTGTGATGCACGCAGTGCCCGGCAACCCCTTCGCGGGTGAGAAGGCGCTGACGGCCGAAGCACAGGCAGCGCTGGAAGCAAAATACGGTCTGGACAAGCCGCTGTTCCAGCAGTACACGACGTACCTGACGGACATCGTGACCCGGTTTGATTTCGGGCCCTCCATGACACAGCGCGGCCGCATGGTCATTGACGTCATCATGGACGGCATGAAGACCTCCGCCAAGCTGGGTCTGATCGCGGCCTGCAGCGCGGCACTGCTGGGCATCACGCTGGGCGCTGTGGCTGCCCTGCGGCGCAACAGCATTCTGGATAAGGTCATCATGGTCATCACCACGGCTTTCGTGTCGATGCCCTCGTTCATCATGGGATCGTTCCTGCTGATCATCTTCTCGGTCAAGCTGGGCTGGCTGCCTGCAAACGGCACCACCGCGCAGGGTCTGGTTCTGCCGGTCATCACCCTGATGCTCTATCCCATGGCGTACATCACGCGTCTGACCCGCTCCTCCATGCTGGACGTGCTGGGCCAGGATTACATCCGCACGGCGCGCGCCAAGGGCGTCTCGGGCAAGAAGATCATCTTCGGCCATGCGTTGAAGAACAGCCTGATTCCCGTCATCACCTACTTCGGCCCGATGCTGGCCTTCATCGTCACCGGCTCCATGGTCGTGGAGAACATCTTTGCCGTGCCCGGCGTCGGCCGCGCGTTCATTTCCTCCATCACCAACCGTGACTACACCATGATCCTCGGCACGACGATCTTCCTCGCTTCGCTGATCGTCATCATGAACCTGGTCAGCGACCTGCTGTACAAGGTTGTCGATCCCCGCATTGAATTCGATTAAGGAGGTAGAAGCGCATGCTCAACAAGAACAAGCCCTTCAGCCTGCATCTGAACCCCGACCTGTTCACGCCGGCAACGGATGCGGAGAAGGAATACATCACCACAATGCGCCCCTCCACGACCTTCTTCAAGGATGGCGTGAAGCGCCTGCTGAAAAACAAGGTGGCGACCATCAGCCTTTTCGTCATCATTCTGGTGACGGTGGCCTGTATCATCCTGCCCTATGTGTGGCCCTATTCCTATGATCAGATGCTCGGCCAGACCAAGGGTCGTCCCATGGATCGTTCCTACAATAATCTTGCCCCCTTTGAATACGGCAAGACCGAGCTGAAGAAGATCGAAAACGGCGAGACCATCTTTCCCCACATTTTCGGTACTGACGCCCATGGCCGCGATTACTTCATCCGCGTTGTCTACGGCACCCGTATTTCGCTGGCGGTCGGCTTCTTCGCATCGATCATCGTGCTGATCATCGGCTTGACCATCGGCTCCATCGCCGGTTATTTCGGCGGCAAGGTCGATCTGGTCATCATGCGTATCGTCGATATCATCTATTCCCTGCCTGACACACTGGTCATCATCCTGCTGTCCGTTGTGCTGGGCGAGGTGCTCAAGGTAGAAGGCACAATCCTTGAGAAGATCGGCTCCAACATCATTTCGATGTTCATCGTCTTCGGCCTTCTGTACTGGGTATCCATGGCCCGCATGATCCGCGGCCAGATCCTGTCTCTGCGCGAGCAGGAGTACGTCCTCTCCGCCCAGTCCACCGGTGCCAAAGGCTCGTGGATCATCCGCAAGCACCTGCTGCCGAACTGCATCAGCGTGGTAATCATCTCCACCGCCCTGCAGATTCCCAACGCTATCTTCACCGAGAGCTTCCTGTCCTTCCTGGGCCTTGGCGTCAACGCGCCCATGCCCTCGCTGGGTTCTCTGGCCTCCGACGCCCTCAACGGCATCTATTCCTACCCCCACCGTCTGATCGCCCCTGCGATCGTCATCTGTCTGATCGTGCTGTCCCTGAACCTGTTTGGCGACGGTCTGCGCGACGCCTTTGACCCCAAGCTCAACGCATAAGAAAGGAGACATACGTATATGGCAATGCTTGAAGTGAAAAAGCTGCGTACCTCCTTCTTTACCGATGCGGGCGAGGTCAAGGCAGTGGACGGCGTGTCCTTCAACCTCGACCATGGCAAGGTGCTGGGCATCGTGGGTGAATCCGGCTCCGGCAAGTCGGTAACAGCTTATTCCATCATGCAGATCCTCGCTCCCACGGGCAAGATCGTGGGCGGCTCTGTCAAGTTCAACGGCCAGGAGCTGGTCGGCGCGGACGAAGCCACGCTGCGCAAGGTGCGCGGCAACCGCATCTCGATCATCTTCCAGGATCCCATGACCAGCCTTAATCCCACCTACACCATCGGTCACCAGCTGATGGAGGCCATCCTCCTGCACACCAACCGCAACAAGAAGGAAGCCCGTGCCCGCGCGCTGGAGATGCTCCAGCTGGTCAACGTCAACGAGCCTGAAAAGCGCCTGAAGCAGTATCCCTACGAGCTCTCCGGCGGCATGCGTCAGCGCGTGATGATCGCCATGGCACTGGCCTGTGAGCCCGATATCCTCATCGCCGACGAGCCCACAACCGCGCTGGACGTGACCATTCAGGCCCAGATTCTCGACCTGATGCGCGACCTGCAGGAAAAGCTGGGCATGGCCATCATCATGATCACCCATGATCTGGGCGTCGTAGCCCAGATGTGCGACGAGGTCATCGTCATGTACGCCGGCAGCATCTGCGAGCAGGGCACGGCGGACGAAATCTTCTACAACCCCCGTCACGAGTACACCAAAGGTCTCATGCGTTCCATCCCTACGGCGGAAAACAACGGCCAGCGGCTGCAGCCCATCACCGGCACCCCTATCGACCTGCTCAATATGCCCAAGGGCTGCCCCTTTGCGCCCCGCTGCGAGCGTGCGCTGAAGATCTGCCTGTCCCAGCGTCCCGAGCGTCTGTTCATCAACAATGATCACTATGCCACCTGCTGGCACAACGTCAAGGACGCCGTCGAGGCCTGCATCCCCTCCCCCGATTCCCCGCAGGCACATGATGAAAAATACGCGCAGAGCCTGCAGATCGTCACCTCCGCGCTGGCCCATACGCATCTGGTCATGACGTCCGTGGAGAACAATGATGCACAGGAAGGAGGAGCCGGTAATGTCTGAGAACAAAATCCATGACGCGGCGCCCGCCAGCGATACCCTGCTGGACGTACGCCACCTGAAGCAGTACTTCGACATCAACATGGGCTTCTTCCGCTCCAAGCCCCTGAAGGCTGTTGACGACGTCTCCTTCGCCATCAAGAAAGGCGAGACCCTTGGTCTGGTGGGCGAATCAGGCTGCGGCAAGACCACCGTCGGCCGTACCATCCTTCATCTGTACAAGCCCACCGCCGGCGAAATCTGGTATGACGGCAAGCTCCTGAAAACCAAGGAGGATATTCATGAGTTCCGCAAGAAGGCCACCATGGTCTTCCAGGATCCCTACTCCTCCCTGAATCCCCGCATGACCGTTTCCGACATCGTCGGCGAGCCGCTGGATGTGCACAAGCTGTACAAGACCAAGCAGGAGCGCGAGGAGCGTATTCTGGAGCTGATGGGCTACGTCGGCCTGAACAGTGAGCATGCCTCCCGCTACGCTCACGAGTTTTCCGGTGGCCAGCGTCAGCGCATCGGTATCGCCCGCGCGCTGGCAGTCAATCCGGAGTTCATCGTGTGTGACGAACCCGTCTCCGCGCTGGACGTGTCCATTCAGGCACAGGTCATCAATATGTTTGGCGACCTGCAGGATCGTCTGGGCCTGACGTACCTGTTCATCGCCCATGACCTGCTGGTGGTGCGCCACATTTCCGACCGCATTGCCGTTATGTATCTGGGCAAGATGGTCGAGCTGGCCGATGCAGATGAGATCTACAACCGCCCGCTGCATCCCTACTCGAAGTCCCTGCTGTCGGCCGTCCCGCTTCCTGATCCCAAGGCAGCCCGCGCCAACAAACGCATCGTGCTCCACGGCGACATCCCGTCTCCGCTGAACGCGCCCTCCGGCTGCCCCTTCCGTACCCGCTGCCCCTATGCCACGGCCCAGTGCGCCGAGTCCATGCCCGAATTCAAGGAAGTTGAAAAGGGTCACTTCGTCGCCTGCCACCGCCTGGCGGAGATCAACTGATCAGGGGCCTGCCCATCCTACCCTGTTTCATGAATGCGTTCTGGCGCATTTCTGAAAAATACATTTCTCTCCAAGGAGGAACATACCATGAAGAAGATCATCGCTCTCGTGATGGCTCTGATGATGGCGCTGTCCTGCTTTGCCGTGGCTTCCGCTGAAGAAGCTACCTCCATCGCGGTCTGCCTCGCTTCTGAGCCTGACACCCTCGATCCCGCTCTCAACTCCGCTGTTGACGGCGCGACGATGCTGGCGCACCTGTTCTCCGGTCTGGCGACCTGGGGCCAGGACGCTGACGGCAAGCTGGTCATCGTGCCCGAGTGCGCGACCGAGCTGACCGCTCCCGTGTTCAACGATGACGGCTCCGCCACCTACACCTACACCCTGGTCGACGGCCTGACCTGGTCCGACGGCAAGGCGCTGGTTGCCAGCGATTTCGTCTACGCCTGGAAGCGCGCTGCCTCCACCGCGCTGGGCGCTGACTACGGCTACATGTTCGAGGTCATCAAGGGCTATCCGGACAACCTGGCCGTGGAAGCCACCGACGACAAGACCATCGTCGTCACCCTGGCGAACAACGTCAACTACTGGAACGAGCTGCTGGCCTTCCCCACCTACTTCCCGGTGCGTGAGGACGTCGTGGCTTCCGAAGCCTGGGCGACCGAAGCTGCGACCTACGTCTGCAACGGCCCCTACACCATGTCTTCCTGGACCCACAACTCTGTGATCACCCTGGCCAAGAACCCCAACTACTTCAAGGCCGACTCCGTGACCATGGACACCATCGAGTGCTACCTGTCCGATGACGCCAACAATATGCTGGCGAACTACAAGAACGGCAACTGGCTGCTGATCGACGACGTGCCCACCTCCGAGATCGCTACCCTGAAGAAGGATTACCCCACCGAGTTCGTCGTGGCTGGCCAGATCGGCACCTACTATGTGTGCTGGAACGTCAACCAGAACCTGCTGCCTGCCGACTCCACCCTGACTGGCGTCGAGGCTGAGGTTGCCAACGCTGAAATCCGTAACGCCCTGTCCCTGCTGCTGGACCGCAACTACATTGTTGAGGAAATCGGCCAGGCTGGTCAGGTGCCCGCTTCTTCCTTCGTCGCCATGGGTCTGACCGATGCTGACGGCTCCGAGTTCTACAAGAACACCGGCGTGTCCGATGCTTTCGTTGGCTACTACGACGTGTCCGTTGACGCCTACATGACCAACTGGGAGGCCGCCATCGAAACCCTGAAGAAGTACTACACCTTCGACGAAGCCACCTACATGTTCACCAACGTGCCCACCATGGAGTACCTGTACAACACCTCTGACGGCCACAAGGCCATCGGCGAGTACATCCAGAGCGCGCTGGCTGGCGTGGGCATCAACATGACCCTGACCAACCAGGAGTGGAACACCTTCCTGAACACCCGTAAGAACGGCGACTACTACGTTGCCCGTAACGGCTGGCTGGCTGACTACAACGATCCCATCTGCTTCCTGGATATGTGGACCTCTGCCTCCGGCAACAACGACGTCCAGTACGGCAAGGGCGCTCACACCGAGCTGAAGATGTACGACCTGGATCTGACCGCTTACGGTCTGGATGTGAAGGTCGAGGACGGCACCTGGGCTGAGACCTATGACGTGCTGATCGCCGCCATCAAGTCCTGCACCGACAACACCGCCCGCTACGGCATGATGCACATCGCCGAGGACATGCTGATGGCCACCGGCTGCATCACCCCCCTGTACTTCTACACCGACATCTACATGATCGATGACTCCGTGCAGGGCTTCTTCTCCAACCCCCTGGGCTACAAGTACTTCATGAACACCACCGTCGCCAAGTAATTGGTCTGATGCTGCGTTTTCTGTAAGGCATATGCCCGCGGCGTGTATCTGCTTTATGCGGATACACGCCGCTTTTTTGTATAACGAAAACGGCCTGCCATGCGCGGTAAGCACAAGACAGGCCTGAAGATTCGGTTGTTCGGGTACCTCAGGTAATAACGGTCACTGCCCTCCATGGCGTCGGTTCGGACAAAGCCGTGCCGCTCATAGAAACGGGCCGCTGCACGATTGTCTTGATGGCATCCCAGCGCAATGGGACGCACGCCGAATTCCTCATAGACGCGGCTGATAACCGTTTCCAGCACATACGAGCCAATGCCTGCACCCCGGTAACGGCTGTCCAGCACGAAGCCCATCAGCCGGTAAAAGGGCACGCCCTGCATCTCCAGCGGGTCGGTATCCCACGGGATCGCTTCGCCCAGAAGGATCACACCGATGTACACATCTCCGTACCGGATGGCATAAGTATGCCCGATGCAGCCATGTTCCTTGCCGTACTGCGTCAGCAGCATGATTGTATCCACCGTATCGACAAAGGCTTCACTCACGTCGGCTCTGCGGATTTCACGTACCTGTGGGTAATTCTGCTCATCAAGTAATTCAAGAGCGATTGCATTTGTGTCCATCATTGATCCCTTTACGGCTCCCTGTCAGCGCGCTTCCCTGCGATCAGCATAAAGCGGTGAATCCGCCCCTCAATGCAGCCCCGCTCCTCCAGCAATTGCTGTGCATGAAGCAGCTGCGGCAGGCAGCCGTCCACCGTAAAGCCTGCAAACTCCCATTCGATGATCCGCGCAAACCAGACCAGCGCGCCCACATCATAGAACTGAATAGGCCGAAAGCATTCGTCGGCCTTCAGGATGGTGAAGCCTGCCCGGCGGAACTGCTCCTGTGCGACGGACAGATACTGCTGCGGGAAGGGCAGCGGCGTATCGCCCAGCAGCATCCGCACCAGCTCACGATCATTTTCCGCGCCGACTTGCTGGGTGATGAATATCCCGCCGGGCCTGAGCACACGGTGTATCTCCTGCGGATTGAAATCGCCGTGCCGGTTGATGACCACATCAAAAGTCTCATCCGGCCACGGGAGAGGGCCCGCTGCGTCCGCCTGCCGGAAATCGATGCCCAGCGGCAGCAACGTTTCACGGCACAGGGCCACATTGGGCAAAAAAGCCTCCGTACAGGCTGTCTGCCCATGGGGATGACTCAGAGACAGCAGGAACTCTCCGCCGCCTGTATCGAGGTCTAAAAGCCGTTTCTCGGGGGTCAGGTACGCATGGATGCATTCTCGGTAATCCCACGGGAGATTCTCCTCCTCGGCATAGCGGCCTTCAATATGGGAAAAATCCCAGCCATGAATGTGTGCAGCAGTCTCCTCTGCCCTCCAATGGGAAATCAGTTCTTCGTAATTCATCTGTCAACTACTCCTTTGCATTTTCATGATTGCAGAAAGGTGCAGTTCACTGGCAGCATGTCATACTCGGCGCAACCTGCTGTCAGGTTCGCAACTGCACCGAGTCGTTAATTCGTTGGGTGCGCCGCATTGCGCATTCACCGCCTTTGGTATTCACAAACCTGACGGAAGTTATCCACAGGTTGTCCACCTATTATAGCATGAGACGCCGGTCATGACAACAGGATGCTTTTCCGCTGGGAAGGCCCTGTATACAGGCACACGAAAAGGGAGAGCAGTACGCTCCCCCTTTTTGTGTCAGATTCTCGCGTCCCAAAGCCCGCAGAAGCTGTCAATGGGATCCTTGCCCGTGAAGGCTTCGGCGCCCGTCGTCAGCGCCTCCACCAGCGCGTCCAGCGTATCCGGCTTGCTGTCGTATGCATTGATGTACGTCCGCAGCTGCGGTACGTCCGCCAGCATCGTGGGTGCATTCACGCTCACGCCAACCACCGGCAGTTCGAACACATACCACGGGATCTCGCCGCCGCCCTTGGACAGACCAAAGCTCGGACGGCCGTTGGCAACGTCAAACACCGTCAGCACCAGATCCTGCCCGGCCACAAAGTCGCTGATCGCGTTCTTGCCCGCAAAGTAGAGGTTCAGGCTGGGCTTCTCACCCGCAGCAATCTGCTTCTTCATCTTCTCAATGGGACTCTCATAAATGAACGCGTCAAAGCCCTTGGCAATCAGGCGCTCCTGCAGCTCCTCAGCTGGATTCTTTCGCGCGCCCGCAGCGCCCATAGCCATCTGCACCAGTGCGTCCATCGCGCCTGCAGCACCCTTGACATACACGATCATGATGCGCTTATACTTTTCAGGCGTCAGGGGCAGAACATCCGCATCCTTGTACTTGACGAGGGTCAGCGCGTCGCGGCTGATCGCCCCGGCAGCGGCCTTGTATTCAGCCTTCCCCACCGTATCGCTGACAGGCGCAGCGGGCACAAGGGCTTCCTTCGCCTTTTTGTGAAGGCCCATGCGAGCCTTCAGGCCCAGAATACGCTTGAGCGCCTCTTCCATACGTTCTTCGCTGATCACGCCGCTGGTATAGGCGTGCAGCATGGTTGCGAAGTCCTCCTCAGGATCGTTGAAGAACAGGAACATGTCGCAGCCCGCGTTGATGGCTGCCGGCAGCATCTCCTTGCGGCACATGCGGTCCGTCATGGCAACCATGTGAGAAGCGTCCGTCACAACCATACCGTTGAAGCCCAGCTTGTCACGCAGCAGACCGGTCATAATCTCCGGGCAGAGGGTCGCAGGAAGCAGCTCATCATCCCTCACGTCCGGCTTCACGGCACGCATGTACTCGCGCATCATGATATGACCGCCCATCACAGCATCCAGATCCGCGTCAATGAGCGTCTTGTAAACATGGCCGAAGGTTTCCATCCACTTTTCTTCGGTCAGGTCATTGATATTGTTGCCGATGTGGGCGTCACGGAAATCCAGGCCATTGCCAGGGAAGTGCTTGGCCGCGCAGGCAAAGCCGGGAATGGTATGTGCGCCGTTCAGATACGCCTTGGACATGGCCGCCACACGCTCATGATCATTGCCGAAGGAGCGGGCGACAACCTCGGTGTTTTCCCAGTTCATGTGAATATCGCACACGGGTGCAAACGCCATATTGCAGCCCAGCGCGGCCGCCTCTTCATTGGACATGCGGCCAAGATCATGAGCATACTGCACATTGCCCGTTGCGCCGATCTTGATGCCGGGAGCGATATAGGTGCCGTCGGAGCAGGCTCCGTTGCCGCCGGTCTCGGTATTGCAGGCGATGAAGACCGGCACCTTGGCGTAGGACTGCAGGATGCGGTTTTGCATCTGCACATACTGTCCCGGCATGTTGTTGTAACGGCAGCCGCCCAGATGATACTTTTCCATCAGTTCGCGCAGATGGGCCTCCTCCATCCCGGAAGTAAGCTGGAAAAACAGCTGGCCAACCTTCTCCTCCGCCGTCATGGAAGCAATGGTCTCATCGACCCACGCAATATCCTCATCAGAAAGATAATAGGGCTTTGCCTTGAGATTCACCATGATCAAAACTCCTTTCGTGACAAGCTCTCCGCCATACGGGCATTACGCCTCCAGATTGTGTACAAACGCATCGATTTTCTGCTGCTGATATTCCCCTGCATATGTGCCGTTCAGGAGCCTTCCGAAGCCCTCGTCCATAAACTCCTGCCAGCTCGCCTTTTCATGGCGGACAAGAATGGGGAAATAGCCAACGCCATTCTTCTGCGCCGCCTGCAGATCACCCGGTGCATCACCGACCATGAGCACTTTATGCGGGTCATAGCCCTTCCGGAGCAGCTCCGCGATACAGTAAGCCTTGCTGCCAACGTCCTGCGCCAGCACGATATCCGTATGGGGCAGGAGGCCATGGAGCTCCCACTCCTCCAGAACTGCGGCGCGATTTGCGCTGGACACAATGGCGACGTCCGCCTGCGTATGAGCAAATGCGAGGCCTTCCTTTGCCAGCGGGAAGGGCAGCTTGGTTTCCTCCGGCAGCGCTACGATGGACGCATTCACCGCCTTGGACCATCTCAGTGCCTTGCGAAGCGAAACACTCTCCGGATTTGCTTCCACAGCGCGACTCAGCGCATCATTGGAAAGCTCCGGGCTGTTTTCCGCCCAGTCCAGCAGCGTCTGCAGATCGTCGATTGGCATATACTGACTGTGGATCTCCTTCAGAGCGATTGCCAGCCCCTTGAACCGGTTGATCCCGCGAGTCATGGTGTAAAGATTGATGTCATTCCACCGCTTCAGGATAGCTTCGGCATTCGCTTCCAGCCCCCACTCTGCCACCATACACGGCCCAAAGCACCTGAAATGCTTCACGTCCATGGTATCCATCGCGCAGCCATCGCTGTCGACGCAGATAAGGTAGTTCTTCTTTTTCCGATAATCCGCCAACGTTTCGGACATTGTATCATCCCTTCCGTTGCATTGCATACATTTTGCTACATGATAGTATACAGAAAAATCGCCTGAACCGCGAGAATAATTTTAGCGCGCATCCGTATGATTTTTGTTCATTTTTTCTTCCCGGACGATTGCATACGAAAAGGCTGCCGTATGCAGGGCACACAGCAGCCTTTGAAGCTATTACACGACAAAGAAGGTACAGGTTTCCGGCGCCAGCTCAACGCTGCCGGCAGCCTGCGCAACACCCTCCAGTGCAGGCAGTTCGTCATTCTCGCCCAGCACCAGCTCATTGCCGTTAAGCAGCATGGTACGGCTGCGCAGCTTCCCTTTGCCGGAAAGCGTATAGCGCACCGCATCCCTGGGCAGCTCGACGGTTGTCACATCCTTGCTGTTATTGATGATCAGGTACACGAAGCCTTCCTGTCCATCCCTGCGGCTATGAGCATAGACATGCGCACCCTCACGGATTTCTTCACCGGTGGCATACACTGTCTGGCCCATCAGGCGGTTCCAAAGCAGCACGGCGAAATAGTTGGGGCGGGGCTCAAAGGTACCATGCTTCAGGAAGCCGTAATCAGAGGACGCAAGGGTATTGTGGAAGACAATACCATCGGTGACAGTACAGAATTCGCCCAGTTCGTTGAGCGTACGCGTGACGTCAGTATAGGTAGACGCCCACGTATTGCCGCCGCAGCCTGCATCGCCTGACTCCGTGACCCACATCTGTCCGCCGGGACAATAACGATCACGGCGCGCCAGATACTGACGCGTGCAATTGGCTGCCACGGACAGATACTTCTCGCTCATCGCCGCCTCGAAGGGCCAATGTCCGCCCATTGCCTGTCCGCGCTCAGAAACGCCATTGTAATAGTGATAGCTGAACACATCCAGCTTGGAGGGCTTCTCGCCCAGCAGCTCTTCCGTTGTGACCATCTTGAGCGCCGATGCAATGCCGCCGCCGGTGCTCATATCACCGAACATGGCGATATCACCGCAGGTGCAGGGCCCTACCAGCAGGCAATCGGGATAATTCTTCCGCAGCCAGCGGGCAAAAATCTCATGATCACGCTCATGATCCGCAGCCGTATAACCCTGCGGGAGCCCAGACATGACCATCATGTTGGGCTCGTTGGTGAACTCAGCTGCATTGATCGGCACGCCGTATTCCTTGCTTGTGCGGAAGAGAAGCTCTGCCTGTTCACTGGGCCAGGGCTCATCTGCGCTGTGAATGCCGGGGCAGTTCGCCACAGACACCAGAAGTTTTGCACCAACCGCCTTGACAAAATCAAGCAGACCAATCCACTGATCCTTCGTCAGCAGGTTTTGGAAGCCATCGGGAACCTTTCCACCGGTGTGACCGTCAAAGTCATAATATGTCTTGTTCGCCCAGGTACCGGACACGCGTACCCACGCAGTGCCCAGCTCCTTCGCCAGCTTGCGCAGACGGGGATTGTACAGGTCAATAGGATCATACCATTGCTGCAGATTGCCCATGTTGCGCCAGTCGAGGATAGCATCAAAGGGCTCTGTGCCGTCTACCTGCGCGTCCGTATACGCCTTCCAGAAGGTGCCGCCGGTAACCTCAGTCATCTCCACATTGTAAGAAACCAGGCACGGATTCACCGTGCGCAGGACTTCCAGCTTCGCAGGATCAATCTTCACAAACTGTGCCATAAAAACGCTCCTTATCTGATTTTTCGTTCTGCCACAAGGTTAATTCATTCTATCACGAAACAGAGGAGATGCGTTATCGCAAAATTGGGTTCTTCTCGCAATATTTTTAGCAAAGAAAAAAGCCAACCGCTATTGCGATTGACTTATTCGCTCCCCAGGTAGGGCTCGAACCTACAACAACCCGGTTAACAGCCGGGTGCTCTGCCATTGAGCTACTGAGGAATATGGAATCCGGCAGTGACCTATCCTTCCGGGCCGTGTCCAGCCAAGTACTTTCGGCACTGGAGAGCTTAACTTCTGTGTTCGGGATGGGAACAGGTGGAACCTCTCCGTCATTACCACCGGAAAATGTTCGGCTTCCGCCTACCTTGATAGTTTATCATCAAATGCTTCTGCTGTCAAGTAAAATTTCCACATTTTCAAAAAGTCAGCTCAATTCGGCTCAATTGGACAAATCCGTCATCGAGCCGATGGCTTTCATGATATCTGCATATTTCTTGTCACCAATTCCTTTCACAGACATCAGATCCTCGGGGAAGTGGAAAAGGCCCTCGTTATTGCGTGACTCGATGATTCTGAGCGCAATCACCTCGCCAACGCCCGGCAGCGCATCGAGTTGCTCCTTGTTGCCAGCATTAAACAAATGATTCTCAGGTAAACTCTGAAGCACCGGAATCTCCTTCTTACGTAAAGAAGAATTATATACATCCGGAGCGTCCATTTTGTACGATATCAACACCATTAGAAGCAGAAGAATCGCAGGAACCGCCAGAAGTAGCTGCATCAGCAGCTTATTGTCCTTTCTGCGATGTTGCTTCATGCGTTCACCTGCAAATGATATATAGGCTATATGTTGACAAATAATTATACCATTTATTCGATTTTGATTCAACAAAAAAAGTCAACCGCTACTGCGATTGACTATACGCTCCCCAGGTAGGGCTCGAACCTACAACAACCCGGTTAACAGCCGGGTGCTCTGCCATTGAGCTACTGAGGAATATGGGAATCCGGCAGCGACCTATCCTCCCGGGCCGTGTCCAGCCAAGTACTTTCGGCACTGGAGAGCTTAACTTCTGTGTTCGGGATGGGAACAGGTGGGACCTCTCCGTCATTGCCACCGGAAATTGTTCGGGCTGCTTTCCTTCGGCTCTTTCCTTCCTCAGGAAAAGGGCTTTCACCCTACCCTGACAACTGCACAAGAATTATTCAACCTTCCGACCATTACAATTGATCTCTTTGGTTCTTTTCGTTCCAGCCTTCCGCGTCTTCTCCGCTTCGCTTCCCTT
>JAFTWV010000059.1 GCA_017465155.1 Clostridia bacterium | reverse complement strand
TTGACATTTGATCTGTATTCCGATATCCTGTTCTTGGAGCATAGTTCGACTTCCTTTTTGTTGTCTCAGCAACTTCAATTAGAAGTCCTCTATGCTCTTTTTGCAACCCTTTTTCCCTAACTTTCCGTGAAGAATCAAATTTTTGGCAATGAAGAACCTTCAATCAATACATGGTCATGATTCATCAGACACGATATGATACGGGTGGACAGGAAGGATCTGTCATCTGCTTGCTGGCCAGCACAGCAATGTCGGGCGGCAAGCGCTGATAAAGCAAAAACTCGCCAGCAGCTGCAACTGCCGGCGGTTTCTGCTTATCCTGCAAGTATCAGGCTTCCATTGGGTTCTTCATTTTCAGACGGAGGACGGCGCTTATTCAGCCGGAACCTCGCCGAGCATCTGCTGGACAGACTGCAGCAGATTGGTCAGCGCAACCTCAGCAGCGTCCAGACGGGACTGTGCATCAGTCAGCGCCGCTTCCTTTTCCGCCAGCGTCGCGTTAGCCGTAGCAACCGCTTCATTGGCAGCGTCCAGCTTCTCATTCAGCGCGGTCTTTTCCGCCGTGAGAGTCTCCACCTGCGCAGCCAGAGACTGAGCAGCACTGGTGGCGGTGCTCAACTTGCCATTGACGTTGAAGAAGCACACCATCATGATAATCAGGCCAATCAGCAGGATCACCATGGGCAGCAGCTGGGGATTCTTCAGCAGAGGGCAGCTCTTTGCGGTCTTGGCATTTGCCTTGGTATTGGTCTTCACATTGGTCTTGGACATACTTTTCTTCCTCCTTGCTTACTTGGACGGGTACATCTGGGTAAAGGTTTCATAGTGATCGTTCGTGTAGTACACCAGACCGTCATTGGAATAAACGATTCGGTGCGCATTCCGCTTCCCGGAGGTGTAGTAGCAATCGGCCTCGTACCAGGTGCGGCCCTTCTTGTCCGGGAGCGCACCTTCATAGTTACCGAAGCGATCGCCGCCGATGGAATAGCCGGGCGCCACGTCGCTGACATAATTATAGCTGCTGTCCCAGCCACGCTTCTGCGCTTCTTTCTTTGTAATGAAGTTGTCCGGAAGCCTGCCGTACTTGAAGATGTAATCCGCAATGGCCTGCGGCTCAATGATGGGTCCGGCAGACCTGCTGTCATCGTCCGCTTCCGTGTAGACAAGGCTGTTAAGCGCAGCAACAACGTCCTTGGAGGTCTGCAGCGCACCATTGAGGGGCTGCACATCATCATCCTTGGCATCGCCGATGGTAACAGGCAGCGTCTTGCCGATGAACTGATACACAAAGCCGTTCCCGGCGACCGCCTGATCCCGCTCGCTGCCCTCAACCACAATGCCCAGATTGTAGATGGTCATATTCTCATCGACGTCCACCGTGATGAGAAGATCAGCATACTTGCCGTCATATTCAACGGTAAGGGTCTCGCAGTCTGCTTTCTTCAGGAGCTTCTTCTGCTGATCCTGAAGGGCAGAAAGCGTCTTGTCACATTCGGTAAGCTGCTCGTTGAGGGTTTCCTCCTCGAGCATCGCATCAATCAGCTTGTCCTGTACAGCCAGCTGCTCCTTTTCGGAGCCTTTGCTGTACTGTTCATCCAGCTCGGCCACCAGCTCAGTCAGCGCCTCGTATTCCGCAAGCGCCTCGTCATAAGCATTCTGTGCGCTCAGCAGCGATGCACCGAGCGTCGTGATATCCGTCTCCGCAATACCTGCCGCAAGTCCAAAGGACATGAGCAGCGCCAGCAGAAGGGACAGGATGCGGCGAAGATTCTGTTGCATATATGCGCTCCTTTCGTTTTGCTTGTCAGCAGAAATCACTGATCTGCTGAGACGCCCTCAGCTGTCGGGACGCCCATCAGGGTAAAGAGAGCTTCCAGCACAGCCTGCGCCTCCTTGATGCTGGCATTTGCCGAATCCAGACGGCTGGTCAGATCAGCCTTCTCACCGGTCAGGGTGGTGATGCTGTCCTGTGCAGCCTTCAGGGATGCCTGCGCTGTGTTCAGCTTCGTCGTCAGCTCAGCAACGGAGGAGGTCAGCTCGTTGTTCTTGGTCGTCAGGGCCGTATTTTCCGTGGTGAGGGTATTCACACGCTCCTGTGCGACGGTCAGGGATGCGTTGGCTGCTTCCAGATCCGCCGTCAGCTTGCTGACAGAGGCAGACAAGGTCGCGTTTTCCGTGGTAAGGGTCGCTACGCTTGCCTGCGCGGTGGTCAGCGCAGCGGAGGATGCATCCAGACGGGTGGTACGGTCAGTCAGATCAGCCGTAAGGGTTGCTTTATCCGCAGTCAGCGTGGTCACCTGCTCCTGTGCAGCCGTCAGGGCGGTCGTGGCCGTTTCCAGCTGAGCAGTCAGGGTGGTTACCTGTTCGGTAAGGGATGTGTTCGCCTCCTGCAGCGGCGTAACCTCGGACAGCGCGGCTGTTGTCTTTGCATCGGCTGCGTCCTGACGTGCTGCTGCATTGGCAGCGGCTGTCTGCGCGGTATACAGATCACGCTGCAGCTCGGCATATCGTGTCTTGTAGGATTCCAGCTCACCGGCATACTGGCTTGCGCGCATACCGGTCAGCAGGATGGCGATCACGGCGGCAAACACAAGCACCAGCGCCAGCACAATCAACAAGCTCTTGCCCCGGGTCTTTTTCTGAGACATAACATAACCTCCTGTAATCTGTCAGAAAGTATATTGATCGAAAAGGGCGCGCCTGCGACTCACAAGCGCGCCTTGAACAGATCCATTCGTCAGCATCAGTCGGGCAGCTTATTGAGCGCATCCACGACAGCCTGAGACGTAGCGGTGGCGCCGGAGACAGCATCCACATCGTCGCCCAGCGTCAGCGGGGGCTCCTTGCCCACAAACTGCTTGCAGAACGAGGCGTCATCCAGCATGGAACCCATGGTCTCGCCATCTGCATTCACATCCATGGAAACAATGGTGCCATCCTGATTTACCGTCACAGTAACAACCACCGTGCTGGAATGGCCTTCGCCGGTCACAACGTAGGTCTTCTGGTTGGGCTTGGAGCGCTGGTTGATCACCGTGCTCTCATCATAGCCATTGTTCGTTTCGGGCAGCAGGCGGTTCAGCGCATCCACGATAGCCTGAGAGGTAACAGTCGCGCCAGCCACAGCATCCACGTCCGTACCCAGCGTCAGCGGCAGGCTCTTGCCGAGGAACTGCACCAGATATGCAGGATCCATCGTCTTCGCGCCCTCGGTTTCGCCGGATGCATCAACCTTCAGATGCGCAATCTGGCCATGATCGTTGATAATTGCAGTGATGGTCAACTGGCTGTCATAGCCCTGAGTGATCACTGTCTTGGACAGCATGGCTTCCATCGTGCTGTGCGCAGCGCTAAGGGTACCCTTGGTCGACGCAAGGCTGGCATTAGCCGTATCCAGCTGGCTGGTCAGGTCAGCCACAGAGCCTTCCAGCGTGGTCTTCTGCTCCGTCAGCGTCGCGATGGTCGCATCTGCCGTAGCCTTCGCTTCCGCAGCCGCTGTCAGATCAGCATTGGCGGTGGTCAGCTTTGTTGTCAGGTCAGCCACGGAGGTTTCCAGCGTGGTCTTCTGCTCCGTCAGCGTCGCGATGGTCGCATCTGCCGTAGCCTTCGCTTCCGCAGCCGCTGTCAGATCAGCATTGGCGGTGGTCAGCTTTGTT
>JAFTWV010000058.1 GCA_017465155.1 Clostridia bacterium | reverse complement strand
GTCTGGCTGCTGCCTGCTCCGCACGGGCTTCAGCAGTGTTGTTGACCACTGTAAAGCCGCCGCGCTGTGCAATGGTGGTGATGCGCTTCTGCAGTGCTTCCTCTGTCTGGCCGGTGACGCTGCCGTCCACGGTAATGTCAACAGAGTTCAACCGCCCCACATACAGTCCCATGTTGTGCGCACCTTCCTCGGTGGTGAGGAGGAATCCGCCGTGTATATGGGTGTAGGCAGGCGTCTGGCATTCGATCACTGCACAGACGTCCACACTCAGCGTGATGCTTTCGCACCTGTCATAGTCATCGGGTAAGCCCTGCTCACCTGCGCCAAGGCCGTAGTAATTCTGCATGAGAGTCAGCGTCTGTCCAGCATGGAAGAAGTCATTCTGATGTATATAGTCCAATTGGATGCTGTCATCTGGCTTTTTGTAGGTAGACCATGCACTACCATCAGTAGTCGCACCGTATTCTGTGGGCACATAAGCAATAACTGCTTCTCCTGCATTGATGGCAGCCATATCGATTGAACCCTCTACCACAAAGGGGGCAAGAGCAGCTTCATCCACCGGCAGCACACGAACGGTGAAGATCGCCATTTCCTGTGTTACGCCGAATTGCTCACGGGCTTTAGCGTAATCCGCACGGAAATACTCCCGCATATCAAAACCTTCATAGACGGAGTTGGGTGTTGAAGTATATCGATCCCAGTCTTCATCGGTCAGCAAATGCTGATTGCCAATGCTCTGCATCGAAGGTTTCAGGTAGTCTGGCACCGTATCCAATAGTATGTTGACGACCAGCGCACGGCGCGGCTGCACACCTGTCACACCGGGTAGGCTGGCCAGCTGCTGAAGATCAGAGCGCGTCAGGGTCATGTGGTCGAATGAATCAAGGAAGCGAACACCATGTCCTCCATCGCCCTCAAGGGTGAAGTCTGCCATTGGAGCTTCAATATCCGCTGCAAAAAACGTCAGACCGGCCCCAAGGCAGATGACCAACAGCATGACCGCCACCATCATCGCAGCGCCAACGGGCCGCAGCGGATGCAGCATCAGCTGGCGATTGGCAATGAGCCGCGCAGGCTTGAAGGTTTTCTTTGTGCTTATGCGGTTAACATGGCGCATCAAGCCAGTGTCCCGCATGACCATCAGCGGAGCAATCGCCGAAGCACGACGCAGCGGCAGCATCGAGGAAAGCAGCATGACTGCAACAGAAAGAACGATTACAGGAAGAAGCACCCAGGGATTCAGTCGGAACAGCAGCACATCTGCCGCCAGGGCAGCGGCCGCGCAGGCTGCACCACAGCCCGCCAGCACCGCAACAGGCGCAAGCGTCAGCGCCAGCAGCCATGCTTCGCGTCCGAAAACCTTGCGGATTTGCCGTCTGGTTGCACCAACAGCACGCAGCATGGCGATCTCCTCGCGCTTACGGGAGAGCGTTGCTTCCATACTGCTGGAAATGCCCACGCAGCAGGCAACGATCAGACTACCCAGCAGAATTCCCAGCAGTAGGAGCTGACTTTCCAGCTCCGCGTCAGCCATGATGGCATCCTGCGGAAAAAATACCGCCATACCCTGGTTGTTCAGTCCGGTATTTGCGCCGCCAAACTTTATCTCGATGAATGCATCATCCTGCGGCTCCCAGTTCCAGTCATTGAGGAAGCGTGCGAGTGTCATGCCGGGACGGAGTACCGCCAGTCGTTGAATCACGGTGCGACCGGTGGTAAAAGCAGGCTCCTGTGCGCTGACAAGAATGGATGCAACCGGATAGCGATTCGGGCCGTGCCTCCAGGATTCGTCCAGCAGGGCTTCAGACTGCT
>JAFTWV010000057.1 GCA_017465155.1 Clostridia bacterium | reverse complement strand
GTTGCTCCGCAGCAGACTTCTTGGGCTCCACACGACGCATAATTGCCTTAATGCGAGCCTTTACTTCCAGAATATTAAAGGGCTTGGTTATGTAATCATCCGCACCATCATCAAGGCCCTGCACCTTGTCCATCTCGGTTCCCTTGGCTGTAAGCATGATGACCGGCGTTTCTGCCGTGCGGTGATTTTCACGCAGAAAACGCAGCAGGGACATGCCGTCTTCACCAGGCAGCATGATATCCAGGCGTACAAGGTCGGGAACGGCTTCTTCCAAGGCTTTGCGGACGGGGCTGCTTTCCGTGCAGCGGTGGCAGAGGCTGCGCCCGACCTTGTCCTGCTGGACATTATGCTCCCCGGCGAGGACGGCCTGGCCCTGCTGCGCTTCCTGCGGGAGAACCACCGCACGGCGGAAACGCCGGTCATTATGCTCACTGCCAAGGGCACCGAGATGGACAAGGTGCAGGGGCTGGATTACGGCGCGGATGATTACATGACCAAGCCCTTTGGCATGGCGGAACTGGTGGCGCGCATCCGCGCCCGCCTGCGCCGCACAGGGGCAAAAGCCGATGCGGACACGCTCAAATGCGGTGGACTGACCATCGATCGCCGCGCTCACAAGGCCTCCGTGGACGGCGCAGAGATGCCCCTGACCCTGAAGGAATATGATTTGCTGCTTCTGCTGATGGAAAACAGCGGCGCGGTCTTCACAAGGGAGCAGCTGCTGGAGCGCATCTGGGACATCGCCTACGACGGCGGCACCCGTACGGTGGATGTGCATGTGCAAACGCTTCGCACCAAGATGGGCCGCTGCGGCCACATGATCGAAACGGTGCGCGGCGTAGGGTATCGGTTTGGAGGCAGTGAAGCATGACCAAACGCATTTTCCGCAACATCCTGCTGACGGCGGTGCTGGCGCTGCTTTTGTCCTCTGCGCTGCTGGTGGGGACGCTGTACAACGTGTACGAAGGCCGCATTTCTGCTGAACTGCGGACGGAGGCGGAGTACATCGTCCGGGCGCTGGATATGCTGCCGGACGACCGTACTTACTTCACCGACTTTGCGCCCAACAACCGTGTAACGCTCATTGCCCCGGACGGCTCGGTGCTCTATGACAGCGATGCCGACGAAGCCCGCATGGACAGCCATGCCCAGCGTCCGGAGGTGCTGGCCGCCCTGGCAAACGGCACCGGCGAAAGTACCCGCTACTCCGACACGCTGTCCGAAGTGACCATTTACTATGCCCGCCGCACCGCTGACGGCAATGTGCTGCGCATCGCCAGCACCCGCTCCTCCGCACTGGGTGTGTTCCTGAGCGTCGCCCCGCAGATCATCGCGATGCTGCTGATGGTGGCCGTTCTGTCGCTGTTGATTGCCCGGTATGCCTCCCGGCAAATCGTGCAGCCCATCAACGACCTGAACCTGGATGAACCGCTGGAAAATGATGTGTACGACGAACTGGCACCGCTGCTGACCCGCATGGACAGGCAGCATGGGCAAATTCGTCAGCAGATGCACGATCTGGCCCGTGCCCACGCCGACCTCAACGCCATCATGGCCAACATGTGCGAGGGCCTGATCCTGCTGGACAAGGAGAGCCGCATCGTCTCCATCAACCATAGTGCGCAGATCCTCTTCGGCGTGAAGAACACGATCGCGCCGGACACCGACCTGCTGACCATCTGTCGGGATGCTTCGGTGCTGGAGATCGTCAAGGCCGCGCAAAAGGGCGATTCAGGCGACGTGGTGCTGCCCCGCGGCGGCCAAACCTATCGCCTTTTCGCCAGCCCCGTTCTGCGGGAAAGCAAGGTGCGCGGTGTGGTGCTGCTGGCGCTGGATATCTCCGCCCACTATGCCGCCGAGGCCAGCCGCCGGGAATTCACCGCCAATGTGTCCCACGAATTGAAAACGCCGCTCACGTCCATCTCCGGCTATGCGGAGATCATCGAGAGCGGCATTGCGAAACAGGAGGACGTGCCTGCTTTTGCCGGGAAGATCCGCGCGGAAGCCAAGCGTCTGGTAGCGCTGGTGAATGACATTCTGAAGCTTTCCCAGTTGGACGAGAAGCAGGGGCTTGGTGCGAAGGAGCACGTCGCGCTGCTGCCCACGCTGAATGGTCTGGCAGACAGCTTTGAACCCATCGCATCGGAAAAGGGTGTTGCGCTGTCCGTCAAAGGCTGCGATGCCACGGTGGAAGGCTACCCGGTGCTGCTGCGGGAATTGTTCCACAACCTGATCGACAACGCCATCAAGTACACCCCTGCCGGTGGAAGCGTTGCCGTTCAGTTGTCCCAGCAGGAAGGACGCATCTGCTGCACGGTGCAGGACACCGGCATTGGCATTCCAATGGAGCATCAGCCCCATGTGTTTGAGCGTTTCTACCGGGTGGACAAGAGTCACTCCCGCCAGACCGGCGGCACCGGACTGGGGCTTGCCATCGTCAAGCATGTGGCAGAGGTGCATCAGGCACAGGTGCAGCTGGAAAGCACATCACAGGAAGGGACGAAGGTTACTGTCGAGTTCTAACTTACAGTTGTGTTTCCTCCACATTCTTGTTCCTGCGTTCATTGCTACGCATCGAAGAACATGCCTGTTGTTTTCGCAGAGACTGTTTTCGTTCCTCTTCGACCAGCAGTTGATCCGTTTGCTGTTGACTCTCTCTGAATATCTGTGCATCAAAGCACTTTTCATATGTATGTTGCAATCGGGTACTGGCAGCAGTGCTGGCATTGCGCTCAACATCATCCAACCAAAACGAAAAAAGCCCTCCATGAAGCAGATAAGTCTGCCTCATGGAGGGTAATTCGTTTATCGTTCGGGTGTATCTTTGTGATGGGTATGGCAAGAATGCGTTTTCTTTTCAACACGCTGGAGAAACTCCCGAATGGATGCGGGCTGCGTCGATTCGCCGAGCCATGCAGCAACATCCTGCTGGCTTTCCCGTGCCAACTGCGCATTGTAGTACTTCCCATATGCCTGCTGCAATCTTGCAGAGGCTGCCGAAGCGGCAGCCCTGCGTATCTTTTGTTGGTCTTCTGCTTCTGCCTGACTCTGCAGCTGCTTGTACTGCTGAAGGGTTTCATCCAGCTCAGTCGAATACATTTCCTTCTGCTCGTCCAGCTTGTGCAAGCTGGCCTCCATGGCGGTGACTTCACTCTGTACCGCCTTGACGCCAGCATCGTCCGCACAGCCGAGATCCAGCAGAAGGTTTTCCTTTTCAGAGTGCAGCTCTTCGATCTCTTCTGTGAGCGTCGTGATCTGCCGGGACAGG
>JAFTWV010000056.1 GCA_017465155.1 Clostridia bacterium | reverse complement strand
TGCGAATCTCGCGGGCAAGCGCCTACAACCTGCTCAGCAGTGCGGATTTCCCTACGCTGCACATCGGCAAACGCAAGCTGGTCATGAAGACTGACCTGATCCAATGGCTGAAAAGCCACACCAACACGACACCAAAGCATTGAGAAAATGAAAGGAAACAAAACAATGATGGACGCCACGAGTGACACGATATCATTCCAACATTTCCAGAAAGCGAGAGATTCATGGAGAACATTAAAACTGCATTTGGATTCAGCCGACGTATCGGCAACACCCGCTACCGGGCGAATGTGTACCAAGCGCCCGAGGCCACCGAGTCCTTTGAGGATAAGATTATGCGACTGATCCAGCGGGAAACGCTGGACATTTGCGGGAAGTGTGGTATAATGACTGTACCACAAACGAACCGCCAGTCTGAAAGGAGCCAGTATGGCTATCAAGCAGGCTGAACAGCGGATCACCGCCCTATACGAAAGACTCTCCCGTGACGACGAATTGGCTGGGGAGAGCAATTCCATTTCCAACCAAAAATCGCTTTTGCTTAGCTATGCTGTCCAGCATGGCTTTTCAAATTGCGTACACTACACCGATGACGGCTGGTCGGGCGGCAACTTTGATCGTCCGGCATGGAAGCAGCTGGTGGGCGACATTGAAGAAGGAAAGGTTGCGGTGGTTCTCGTCAAGGACATGAGCCGTCTGGGCCGCGAGTACCTTCAGACCGGCTACTATACAGAAGTATTCTTCCGGCAGCACAACATCCGTTTCATCGCCATTGCCAACAACATCGACAGCGAGGATCAAAACAGCAACGAGTTCACCCCGTTCCTGAACATCATGAACGAGTGGTATCTCCGCGACCAGTCCCGCAAGACGCGGACCGCCTTCCAGCAGAAGGGCAGATCGGGCAAGCCTGTCACCAATGCGCCGATCTATGGATTCATCCGCGATCCGGAGGACAAGGATCACTGGCTGATCGACGAGGAAGCCGCGCCGATCATTCGTCGGATCTATCAGCTCAGCATTGACGGGCTGGGCTCCTGCGATATCGCCAAGACGCTGCAGCGGGAGAAGATCGAAGCCCCCGGCTACTACATGGCCAAGCGCAACCGTGGTTCCCGGAAGACCACGTTGGACATGACTCGCCCCTATGACTGGTACGGGCAGACTGTCACCAGCATCCTGTCCAAGCCGGAATACATGGGACACACGGTCAACTTCCGCTCGTCCAAGAAGCACTACAAGGATAAGCGGGTGAAGAATCCGCCGGAGGAATGGCTGATCTTCGAGAACACACACGACGCCATCGTTGATCCGGAGACCTGGCATCTGGCGCAGCGCACCCGCACGACCCGCCGCAGGATCGACACCACCGGCGTTGCCAATCCGCTGACCGGGCTGGTCTACTGCGCCGACTGCGGAGAGCGGCTGTACAACCACCGCCGTCGCTACAATCTGGCAGACGGCACGGAGCGCATCCTGAGCTACTTCAACTGCTCCACCTACACACTGACCATCCAGCGTGAGAAGACGCTGTGCTGTTCCCACTACATCAACAATGATGCCCTGAATGAGCTTCTGCTGATGACGATTCGCACGGTCAGCAAATATGCGCTGCGTGATGAGGAGGACTTCATTCGCCGAATCCGCTCCACGACCGAGGTGAAGCAGGCGAATGAGGCCAAGGCATTGCAGCGCAGCATCGCCAAGGCAAAGAAGCGTTCTGCCGAGCTGGATGTGCTGATCAAAAGGCTGTACGAATCCTATGTGCTGGAGAAGCTCCCCGAAAAGCGTTATGAAACGCTGAGCGCCGAGTACGAGCAAGAGCAGGCGGCGCTGGAAGAGGCCATCGCCCAGGATCAGGCCAAGCTGGATGCTTATCAGGCGGACAGCACCAACGTGGAGGCATTTATCCAGCTGGCGAAGAAATACCGAGACGTCCCGGAATTGACGCCGGGAATGGTCAATGAGTTCGTGGATAAGATCGTCGTCCACGCACCCGTGAAGAACGGCGTTGAGCGGACGCAGCAGGTGGACATCTACCTGCGCTTCATCGGTCTGATGGACATTCCCCTGGAGGAACCGGAGCTGACCCCGGAGCAGCAGGCAGAGCAGGACAAGATTATGAAAAAGCGCGCCATGTACCGCAAGAAGTACCTTCGCCGCAAGGAGCTGAAGGCCGAGCGTGAAGCAGCAGCGGCTCAGGCTGAAGAAGAAACCGACCAGGACACAAAGAAAAGCGCATAACCCGAAGGCGACCTGCACCCCCACGCAGGTCGCCTTTCGTATTTTTGCAAACCCAGTATGCACCTGTGCCAATGGCAGCCGTGCATCCTTCCGCACCCATACAGACCAAACCGGCACCAGCATACGATGATCTGTCCATGGTACTGGACTTCGCTGACAGCTTCTGATACCAGCTCCATCACCGACCAACAACGCAATACCAACTCTGCGGCCATCTGGTATCACCCCGGTACCGGATGGCTGCTCTTTTGATAGCAGAAAGGAAAACGAACATGACTGAACACGAAAAGAAACTGATCCAGGCACGGCACCGCTTGGAGGAAGCCCAGATGCGCGACCGGGACAAGGAACGGAAGGCACGAACCCGCCGACTGATCCAGACCGGAGCGATCCTCGAAAAGGCTTTTCCCCAGGCACGAACCATGACCACCGACGAACTGGAGGAGTACCTGTGCAGTATGCTGAGAACCGAGTAACCAGGCAATCGACAAAGGAGGCGTTCCGGGCAACCGGGGCGCTTCCGCTTCTTTTTATCCCCGAAGGGCGCACTGACTCACCACCCGAAGGGCGGTGGTCTCCCCTGACGGGGCCGTGCGCTCTCCGAGGGGGTGTTTCGCTCTCTGCGGAGAGCGACAGGCTGCGCTGTCATATTCCCATATGCCATCCCACCCTGTGCCTTGCTGTCCTGCCACCGGCAGCACATCTGCGGCATGACGCAACCTGCCACTGGCAGCTTGCGGGTGCGACGGGGCCGGTCAACGACGAAGGAGGTGAACGCAGATGGCCATCTATCACATGCAGGCGAAGGTCGTAAGCCGGGGTAAAGGCCGGTCAGCCGTGGCAGCGTCAGCCTACATGAGCTGCTCCAGCGTGACGAATGAGTACGACGGCGTCCATCACGACTACACGCGAAAGAAAGGTCTGATGTGGGAGCGGGTGTTTCTGCCGGAGAATGCACCCGCCGAGTGGCAGGAACGCGCCGCCCTCTGGAATGCTGTGGAGGATGCAGAAAAGAGCAAGGACAGCCGCCTCGCACGGGAATTCGTAGTAGCCCTGCCGCGTGAGCTGAACTCAGATCAGCAGATCGCTCTGCTAACGGAG
>JAFTWV010000055.1 GCA_017465155.1 Clostridia bacterium | reverse complement strand
CGGGGCGGCTCCGGTTGCAGAGGATTGCCTGAATTTCCGCTTGCAGCGGAAGCAATCCTCTGCAAAGTCGCCGCATGGCTCCTTTGTGAGTTGAGCGGCAGCCGCACCGGCTTGGAGGAACGCATGCGGTGCATGGAATGCGGAAGTGCCGCGCGTGCATCAAACTGATAAATCCACGTTTGCCGCATTCATGATGTCATGTGAAGGATAATACCTTCCTTATACATCATATATACTGCTTTTTCCCTGACTTTCTGTGAAAAACAAAATAGTCAGCGGCCAGGCTCTGTTTGCATATTCAACACGATGACGCGCCGTACATGGATCATTCCATGCACCAGTCCATGCGGCGCTGAAAATCATTCTGAAACTCGCTGCGCCAGATCGCAACGGAATCCCGCGCCTGCTGCGGATCCGGCAAATCGAAAAACTGTCTCCCTTTCCGGATGAACCGGCCCCCCCAATTTCCCGCCTCCGGATCCTCCGGATCGCCGTGGCCGGGATCCACCAGATACAGGAACGAAGGTGTGTCGCCCTCCTTGATTCCGCTGACGCGTCCCCATGGATCGCCGCCCTCATAAACCGGATATATCCCGCCCAGCGCGCCATGGCCTTCGCAGATGTTACCACGCACCCACGAAGGCGTGAGCAGCTGCGTTTCGCCGCCGCGGTACATGCCGCGGAACGTTGCGACAGAGGTGATGTAGAAGATATCCGGATGATTCTGCCGGAGCCACGGCCCGGAGCCGTCATATTGATCCGCGATGGCATAGACCCGCAGCCTGGCCTTGAAGCGTGCTGCCTCCTCTGCGCTGCGGGTATGACATACCTTCCAGACCGCCTGCGCAAGATCCAGCGGTCCGCCCCACAGCAGTACCCAGACAGGCCTGTCGTCTGCCCGGTCAACCACAGAGATGATCCATTCAGAACCCTCGGTATCATGGCCCGGGCCAAGCTGGTCAAGCCCGCAAACGGGATTGCCCGCACGTACCACTGCATGCAGCGCCTCCTGCGCAGGATATGCAGGATCGTGTCTGCGCAGATTTTCCTCCACTTGCCCGTAGGCATCCAGCACCGCATGGATATACTCCGGATGCACGGCATGTCCATGACTGGTGTAGGTAGCAATCAGCCCTTCTACGTCCAGCTCGTTTGTATACAGCAGAAACCGGATCAGCGACTGTGTGTCATCCGGCTCGCCCTGCGTGCTGTACAGCGTGCTGATATCCGTCAGGACAATCACGCGGCGCTTCGTCATTGATCGTCACCCTCCGGCTGCTGTGCATTCTCGATTTCCTGCAGCGCCTCGTAGACGCGCAGCATTTCACCCACGCTCCACGCCTGTGCAAAGCAGCCGCGGCTGTGCGACGGCGCCTCGCCATCATATATCTCCGGCAGCTGACCGATGCAGCCCTCCCGAAGCGCAGCCTCCACAGGAATGAGCGCCTCCCGCACCGTCTGTGCCGCCTCCGCGGTGTTCCCGTGCGTCTTCAGATATGCAAGATAATACGCGCCCAGCGGGAATACCCATGCCGTACCCTGATGGTAGGCCATGTCGCGCTCCCTCTGTACGCCTTTGTATACGCCGTGATACTGCCCGTCATCCGGCGAAAGGGTCCGCAGACCGCAGGGGGTATACAGATGCGCGTATACTGCATCGACCACCTGCTGCTCCTGCCGCGGACTGAGCATCGTGAAGGGCATCGTGACTGCCCAGATCTGGTTGCAGCGGATCTGATTGTCCGCCTTCGTGCCGGAGATCACGTCGCGCAGACAGCGCTCCTTTTTCATCCAGAAGGCATGGCAGAAGGCTTCCCTGACCTGATCGGCCAGCGTTGCATAATCCTCCCTGTCCATACCCAGTTCACCTGCAAGCGCATCCATAATCTTCAGCGCGCTGTACCAGTAGGCATTGATCTCCACGGGCTTCCCGTGACGCGGCGTAGGCAGAATCTCGCCAACGCGGACATCCATCCATGTCACCTGATCCAGCCCCTGTCCGGCGCAGATCAGACCGTCTCGATCCATGTATATGCCGTGATGCGTGCCCCTGCGGTAGGCCTGTACGATGCGCTTGAGTACCGGCCATGCCTCGCGGGCAAAGTCCGTATCGCCGGTTTTTCGGACATACAGCCACATGACGTTTACCAGAAGCAGTGCTGCGTCCACCGTGTTGTACATCGGCTCCTGTGTACCCTCGGGGAACAGATTGGGCACCAGACCATCCTTTTCATACTGCAGGAAAGTGCGCAGGATGCTCTTTGCATCGTCATAGCGTCCGGTGGACAGGGTACAGCCGGTCAGCGCGATCATCGTATCCCGGCCCCAATCGCCAAAGAAGGGATACCCGGCAAGAATCGTCTTTCCACCCGTGGAGGCACGCTCTGCGATATATGCATCCGCTGCGCATGCAAGCTGCTGCGCCACAGGATCACGCAATGCTGCCGTCCGGCGGATCGAGTGCATATACTGCTTCTGCCCGGCGATCATCTCCTCTGCCGTCATGGCACAGTCATCATCCGAAAGGACGATCCACAGCGTCTCCGTCTTGCCCGGCAGCACCTGCAGATGTACGCTGCAGATACTGGCAAGGAGTCCCTTCTCCGGTCTGCCGTCCGGCGCATCGTGCATGTAGGATGCCATGTCAAAGCAAGGTTCCTCCTGTGTGAGGACGCCGTTGGTGCGCACAAAAAGCTGCTGTCCATTGGTGGTGATCCTTCGCCCTTCCATTGTGATCAGCCACTTTTCCAGCGGTGCGTGCCCCTTCTCAAAGCCCAGAACATACGGACGAATGCGCAGCGTGCAGGGGATGTCCGTGCGGTTCTCCACCGTATACTGCACCGCAGACGCATTCACGCCGCGTCCCATGGCTGCCTCCCGGACAACCCGCACGCCACGGACGTCATAGACCCACCGGGGCGTATCCTCCACCTGAACGGAAGACAAACGCAGATAGCCCTCCTCCGCAGCCTGGCCATCAGCAAACTCCTGCGTGGACAGGAAGTACCCGTTTGTGCCGATCATCAGCTTTTCCTGCAGACGCGCGGCCAGCGTTACGCGGTCATTGGGCGCCGTACGCGCGGATACCAGCAGCCCGTGATCACCGCGTGTCATGGAAAACGCCGCCGACAGCGCCGCATAGCCGCCCAGACCATTGGTCAGCAAAAAGCAGTTCTCCTGAGCGCGCCGGAGCGTCGGCATATCGGGTCTGCCGTAGATGAATTTCATGGTTGGTTCCTCCCATCGCTCGTATCCGAGTTCGTCTTTTTGACAGTATATCACCTGGCGCCGGTTTCGGCAACGGAAACATTGCACCGGCCCCTGCTGCGCCTGCAGGAAAATTTCACAACAGTTTCTGATTCAGCACGGCGGAAAAGGGGTATACTATCATTCAGGAAAGGTCTTGTAAACGAAAGGAGCTGGCAGCATGGCAGCGATGAACATAAACGAACAGCAGCTTCACGAGCTGGTGGCAAGTGGCCAAACAATTCTGGTGGATTTCTGGGCTCCCTGGTGCGGCGACTGCCGCCGGATCGAAAAGGGATACGATCAGATTGCCGATGAATATGCGCAGGTGCTGGCGGCCGTCAAGCTCAATGTGGATGAACACGAGGGTGTACGGGATCGGGAGAGCATCCGGCGTATCCCTACCCTCCGGCTGTACCGCAGCGGTGAAGCACTGGGGCAGATTGTCGAACCGCCGTCCAAGGCGGATATCGAGGATTTCCTCTCTGATATTCTGCCGAAGAAGCAGCAGGAGCAGCACGAACATGTCTACGACATGATCATCATCGGCGGTGGCCCGGCAGGTTATACCGCAGCGCTTTACGCTGCCCGTGCAGGGCTGGATACGCTGGTGCTGGAACGGCTTTCCGCAGGCGGGCAAATGGCCTTGACACATCAGATTGACAATTACCCCGGCTTCGTTGAGGGCATTGGCGGCTATGAGCTGGCAGAACAGATGCAGCAGCAGGCCGAGCGATTCGGCGCAAAGACGCAGAATGCCGACGTCCGCCGCATTGAACTTCGTGCAAATCCCAAGGTGATCCAGACAAGTGAGGGCGTATTCCATGCCCGAACGGTGGTGCTGGCCACAGGCGCAAATCCCCGGGAGCTTGGCCTTCCGGACGAAAAGGAGCTGCTCGGCCGGGGCGTTGCCTACTGCGCAGCCTGCGACGGCATGTTCTACAAGGGAAAGACCGTGGTTGTGGTGGGCGGCGGCAATTCTGCAGCAGCAGATGCGCTGCTTCTGAGCCGCATTGTGGAAAAGGTCATCGTCATTCACCGACGCGATACCCTCCGGGCTACCAGGGTATATCACGAGCCTCTGATGCAGTCTGACAACGTAGAGTTCCGCTGGAACAGCGTGGTAACGGAGCTGCTGCATGATGATGTGGTGACGGGCGTTCGCATCCGCAACGTACAGACGGGCGAAGAGACGGACGTTGAATGCCAGGGTGTATTTGTCAGCATCGGCCGCAAGCCGGCTACGGAGCTGGTGGAGAACCAGCTCACGCTGGAAGACGGCTATATCTCCGCCGGCGAGACCACCGAGACGGCTATCCCCGGCGTATATGCGGTGGGCGACGTGCGCACGAAGCTGCTGCGGCAGGTCGTCACCGCCGTTGCAGACGGCGCGATGGCCGCCCATATGGCCGAGGAGTACATCGCCGGGGTGTGAGATGCCGGGACGCCATGAAAGCTGTGCTTCCAGATGGGGGCACAGCTTTTGTGTGGCATCAACCAATGCCGGCAACACCCGATGAAATCGATCCATCGGGTGTTGCCGGCTGCACAGCGGTTTACTGACCAAGGAGCGTGAGAAGCTGCTGGATATTCTTCTTGCCAAAGGAAACCTGATCGTTATTCACAACCAGACAGGGCACGCTCATAACCTGATAACGGTTCTTCAGCTGCTCAAAATGCGCAAGATCGTATACTTCAGCCGTCACCTGCGGATTGAGGGCTGCGATATGCTGGGCAGCCACAACCAGATCGGGACACATGGTGCAGGAAAGGGATACCAGCACCTTCATCTCCACCGGTTTATTCAATGCAGCAATGGCCTGCTTCGTTTCTTCGTCCAGCGCCTGACCGGGACCTGCCGCGTTGTACAGCCCCAGCACAAAGGAGGTGAACTCATGCCCGCCGGGAACGCCGTGGAAGGCCAGCCCCGTAGAGGTACCGTCCTGCAGGCAGACGCGCACGCAGGGAGCTTCCTGCGAAGGAGCGGAACGTTCCGTCACCTGTACCGTCAGCTGATCCGTCATGCCGGCCAGCTCCGAAATGTATCTCTCCAGCTCTGCAGAAACGGGACGTTCATCAAGAGACAGCGCCAGCTGCAGCGGCCGCTCCATCCGGCTGAACACCGTAGCGAGTTGCTGGCGCATTTCCAGGGTGAACAGGCTGCCGTCGGAGACTGCGCCTGTCTCCGGTGCGGAAGGCAGTTTCTTGCTTGCCCGGGCTGGCTGCTGCGGCTGTAAGCCCGTCTTCCGCTGCATGGCGGCAGCGTATTTTTCCAGCTCCGTGGCGGCCAGAGCGCCGTCGCCGGTGGCGGTGACCACCTGCCGCAGCGGCTTGATGCACACATCGCCTGCTGCATATACGCCGTTCACGCTGGTTTTCAGGGAGCTGTCTGTCAGGATGTAGCCCTTCTCATCCAGTTCCACAAGGTCCTTCACCAATCCGGTTGCCGGTTCATATCCGGCGAAAACGAACACGCCGAAGGATTCGCCGCTTTTGCTGCGGTACTCCGTTTCTTCACCCGTCTGGGTATTGCGCCAGCGGGCATAGGTCAGGCTGTTCTCTCCGGCGACTTCCTTAAGCTCCGTGTAGGGGAGGATGGAAATCTTCTCGTGTCTGCGGGCGGGTTCGGCAGCTGCTTCAGCGCAGGTGAAGTCCTCCGTGATCATCAGGATGGTCACATGGCGGGCGAACTTGGTCAGGAAGACGCTCTCCTCTGCCGCCGCAAAGCCGCCGCCCACCACGAAAACCTCCTTGCCGGTGAAAAACTCGCCGTCGCAGGTGGCGCAGTAGGCAACACCGCGGCCCTTGTGCTCGGCTTCTCCCTTGAAGCCCACCATCCGGGGATGAGCGCCGGTGGCCAGAAGCACGCCGAAGCATTGGAAGTCGCCGCGCCCGGTGCGGACGGTCTTGATATCGCCCGTCAGATCAAGGCCCGTCGCCTCCGCCAGCAGGAATTCCGCGCCGAAGGCTTCTGCCTGCTGCTGCATGGTGTCCGTCAGCGCCCTGCCGCTGGTTTTGCCGATGCCGGGGTAGTTCACCACCTCGTGGGTGATGGTGATCTGCCCGCCGAATTGCTCCTTCTCCAGCACCAGCACCCGGTAGCGCGCCCGGGCAAGATAAATGGCGGCGGTCAGTCCCGCAGGCCCGCCGCCGATGATGATCACGTCGTAGAGATTTTTCGTTTCGGTCATCACAGCTGTCCCACCAGATCCAGGCTGGGCTTGAGCGTCTGGGCGCCGGGCGTCCAGTTGGCGGGGCAGACCTGATCGCCATGGGCATGAACAAACTGGCAGGCCTGCACCTTGCGGAAGAGCTCCTCTGCGTTGCGGCCTACGTTGCCCGCCGTGACCTCATAGCCTACGATCTTGCCCTCGGGGTTGATGATGAACGTGCCGCGCTCCGCCAGACCGTCGGATT
>JAFTWV010000054.1 GCA_017465155.1 Clostridia bacterium | reverse complement strand
TGCCATCCACGGTAATGTCCACAGAGTTCAACCGCCCCACATACAGTCCCATGTTGTGCGCACCTTCCTCGGTGGTGAGGAGGAAGCCGCCGTGGATACGGGTGTAGGCAGGCGTTTGGCATTCGATCACTGCACAGACGTCCACACTCAACGTGATGCTTTCGCACCTGTCATAGGCGTCGGGTAAGCCCTGCTCACCTGCACCAAGGCCGTAGTAATTCTGCATGAGAGTCAGCGTCTGTCCGGCATGGAAGAAGTCATTCTGATGTACATAATCCAGTTGGATGCTGTCATCTGGCTTATTATAGGTAGACCATGCACTACCATCAGTAGTCGCACCGTATTCTGTAGGCACATAAGCAATGACGGCTTCTCCTGCGTTGATGGCAGCCATATCGATTGAACCATCTACCACATAGGGGGCAAGAGTGGCTTCATCCACCGGCAGCACACGGACGGTGAAGATCGCCATTTCCTGTGTTACACCGAATTGCTCACGGGCCTTGGCGTATTCCCTACGGTGATATTCCCGCATGTCAAAACCTTCATAGATAGAGCCGGGAGTAGAAATATATCGGTCCCATTCCTCATCGGTCAGCAAATGTTCATTGCCAATGCTCTGCTGCGATGGCTTCAGGTAGTCTGGCACCATATCCATTAGAATATTGACCACCAGCGTACGCTGGGGCTGCACACCTGTCACGCCGGATATATTGGTCATCTGCTGAAGATCCGAGCGGGTCAGGGTCATGTGGTCGAAGGAATCAAGGAAGCGAACACCATATCCTCCATTGCCTTCGAGGGTGAAGTCTGCCACTGGGACTTCAATATCCGCTGCAAAAAAAGTCAGACCAGCCCCAAGGCAGATGACCATCAGCATTACCGCCGCCATCAGCGCAGCGCCCACAGGCCGCAGCGGATGCAGCATCAGCTGGCGAGTAGCAATGAGTCGCGCAGGCTTGAAGGCTTTCTTTGTGCTTATGCGGTTAACATGGCGCATCAGGCCAGTGTCCCGCATGACCATCAGCGGAGCAACTGCCGAAGCACGACGCAGCGGCAGCATTGAGGAAAGCAGAATGACTACGACGGACAGAACCACCACGGGAAGCAGCACCCAAGGATTCAGCCGGAACAGCAGCACATCCGCCGCAATGGCAGACGCCGCACATGCTGCACCGCAGCCTGCCAGCACGGCTATGGGCGCAAGCGTCAGCGCCAGCAGCCATGCTTCACGTCCGAAGACCTTGCGAATCTGCCGTCTGGTCGCACCAACAGCACGAAGCATGGCGATCTCCTCACGCTTGCGGGAGAGAGTTGCTTCCATACTGCTGGAAATGCCCACGCAGCAGGCAACGATCAGACTGCCCAGCAGAATCCCCAGCAACAGGAACTGGCTTTCCAGCTCCGCGTCTGCCATGATGGCATCCTGCGGGAAATATACCGCCATACCCTGGTTGTTCAGTCCGGTATTTGCGCCGCCAAACTTTATCTCGATGAGTGCATCATCCTGCGGCTCCCAGTTCCAGTCATTGAGGAAGCGTGTGAGCGTCATGCCGGGACGCAATACTGCCAGTCGGTGAATCACGGTGCGACCAGTAGCAAACGCGGGCTCCTGTGTGCTGACAAGAATGGATGCAACCGGATAGCGGTTCAGGCCATGCCCCCAGGATTCGTCCAACAGTGCATCAGACTGCTCTGCGAGGTATCCAACAATAGTGTAGGTATGTGTCTCCACCGTACCGTCAACAGGGACGATGGTCAGCGTCACGTTTTCGCCGACGCCAGCCTCCATGCGCAGCTTCGACAGTACGCTTGGTTCCAGCGCGATCTCACCAGCATGCTCCGGCATACGCCCCTCGGTAATGCGGCGGTTCAGCATGGCAGCTCCTTCAGGGCTGTCATAGCCAATGGCCACAGTTGATTCCTGCACCATGCCGGTGACATACAGTTCCGTCATCTGGCTGAAATAGCCGGTCTGCATCAGTTGGTCATGCGTAGCTGGCTTGTCGTAGAGAACAGCATCTGCGTAGCCGACACTTTCAGCGACCCTTGCCTCACGGCGAGCCAACAGGCCATCCACGCACAGGCACAATGTTGTGACGAGGAAAATTGAAAGGAAGATACCCGTTGCCAGAGCAAGATAGCTCTTCCGGTTTGTACGGAGTCCAGCGCTGGCAATACGGTTGATGGTCAGGCGCTTCATGCCAACACCACCCCGGTGTCTCGGGCAATGTGCCCGTCTTCCAGCTGGATGATACGCTCTGCCTGTTCAGCAACGTTGAGATCATGGGTCACCAGCACCAGCGTGATGCCCAGTTCATGGCTCACCTGGCGCAGCAGCGTCAGCACCTCACGTCCGGACTTACCGTCCAGATTGCCGGTGGGCTCGTCCGCAAAGAGGATGGCCGGCTTGTTTGCCAGCGCACGGGCGATGGACACGCGCTGCTGCTGACCGCCGGACATGGCGCCCGGCAGGTGGGACAGTCGATCCCGGATGCCCAGCATGTCCACGATCTGGTTGAGGTAAGCTTCATCCGCCTTGCGCCCATCCAGCATCACGGGCAGCAGGATATTCTCCCAGCCCGTCAGCTCACGCACCAGATTGTAGCTCTGAAACACAAAGCCAAAACGGCGGCGGCGCAGCACGGACAGCTGGTTGTCCTTGTAATCGTAGAGGTTCTTCCCCTGATAGACAACGCGCCCCTTGCTGGGGGTGTCCAGACCGCTCAGCAGGTGCAGCAGGGTGGACTTGCCGCTGCCGCTGGGGCCGGTGATGGCGGTAAAGCTGCCCTGCTCGATGGTCAAGTCTACATTGTCAAGAGCGAATACCTTATTCTCGCCCGCCTGATAGATCTTGCTCAAGCCTTCGCAACGAATGATTTCCATACAAATTGCCTCCTTCTCACGGGGAGTAACGACAGCCCGCTACTCCTTACAGCTACACTCTATCAGTCGAAAATTAATTTCAGGTGACTTTTACCTTACGATTTAGTAAGGTTGGGAAAGATACAAGGGGACACTGCATGCACAGTGTCCCCTTAGTGTTATGTTCTGATCATCTTCATCAGCGGAATGGAGATTGTCATTTTGAGTCCCTTCGCGGTGTTCTCTGCACTGATCGTGCCATGATGCCGCCAGATGATCTCCCGCACGATGGCAAGGCCAATGCCCGCGCCGCTGCTGGGAGAACCCTCCGCCCGGTAGAAACGCTCAAACAGGTGCGGCAGATCCTTCGTGGACGCGCCGCCGCCCTCATCCTCCACGGTACAGAAGAAAGCAGCTTCCGTTGTTTCCATGCGAACATGCACCATACCACCCTTGGGCATATGCTCGCAGGCGTTCTTCAGCAGATTGGTGAATGCTTCGCTCAGCCACTTTTCGTCGCAGCGAATGATGGCATTGCCGACGACTTCCACAGCACAAGCCGGGAATGTGGCGGACAGCCCTGCCCAGCTTGTGCGGATGATGGCCGCAACTTCCTGCTCAGCAAAGGTAAACGCATATCCGTCTGCGCAGAGGCGTTCCAGCCGCAGCAGGGACTGGATCAGCCGCTCCATGCGCTCGATCTGCGTGAGCTGCTGGGGCAAGTGGGCGCTTTCGTCCATCTCGCAGTACAGGCGCAAGGAGGCCAGCGGCGTTTTCAACTGGTGGGATATATCCGCCGTCAGGTCACTGGTGCGGCGGCATTCCTCCGCCTGCCGCTCCTTTGCCAGCAACAGACGGTTTTGAAGCTCGGCGACGGCGTTATGCAGAGGGGCGAGGTAATCCTCCTGCACGGAGAATTCAAGGGGTGCACCGTTGCCAACGAGGAAGTCCTCTGCCTGCTCTGCCAGCTTCCTGATCCGCCGACGCTGCCTCAACAACAGCGCAACCAGCACCAGCAGTGCGATAGACAGTGCGACCACCGCAATCGTCAGGCCAACCATTGATATCCCACCCCACGAACCGTCTTGATGTGCTGTGCGCCGATCTTTTCCCGCAGGCGGCTGATGTGCACGGACAGCGTATTGTCATCTACAAACTTGGCACCATCATCCCATAGTACATCCAGTAGCTGCTCACGTGTCACAATCGAACGATTGCTGACGAGCATATTCAGCACTTTGTACTCAGTCAGCGTCAAAGGGATGATCTCGCCGTCGCGGCGCACCTGCATGTGCGACTGATCGATCTCCAGTTCACCAGAGGTCGTAATAGGTGCAGGAGTGTTTCGGCGCAGCAGCGCACGGATGCGGCTGAGCAGCTCCATCTTACGGAAAGGCTTGGTCACATAGTCATTGCCGCCTGCATCCAGACCGCGCACCACATCGAACTCCTCATCCTTGGCGGTGAGGAACAGGATGGGCGTAGCGACACCCGCACTACGCCATTCCTGGCACAGGGATACGCCATTGCCATCGGGGAGGGTGACATCGAGGATGATCAGGTCGATGCAGGCGGAAAAGTTCTGCCGCGCCTCCGCGGCATTGGCTGCAGCGGTAACGGAATAACCTTCACGGGTAAATAACTCCGTCAAGCCATCGCGCAGGGCGGCATCGTCTTCGACGAGAAGGATAGTGGACATAATAACTGCTCCTGTTTAGCAAGTATTCTTCCTATATTGTAAACAGAACAGAGGGGTACGTCAATCGGCTTATGAAATTCTTGCTGATAAGGAAAAGTGTATTTCACGGTGAAACACCCCTTGACAAATCGAATCACAGAAAGCCTACCTGACCTCGTATGCGGCAGACCACGGCTTCGCCCACTGCCGACACTACACAGATGATGGCTTCAGCGGCGGCAACTTCGAACGCCCTGGATGGAAGCAGCTCATTGCGGACATTGATGCAGGCTTGGTGAGCGTAGTGATCGCCAAAGACCTGAGCCGCGTCGGGCGCGACTACATCCAGACCGGCTTCTACACAGAGGTGT
>JAFTWV010000002.1 GCA_017465155.1 Clostridia bacterium | reverse complement strand
CTGAATGCATGAGCACGTTCTGATTGTATACAGATCGTGCTCTTTTTCGTGGGGAAACCTGCAAAATCGCTTGAGGAGGAAGAAACAATGAAGAAGGTTGCCATTATCATGGGCAGCGACAGCGACCTGCCTGTCCTGAAACCCGCCTTTGAACAGCTCAAGAAGCTTGAAATTCCCTTTGAAGCCCATGTTTACAGCGCTCATCGTACCCCGGTGGAGGCTGCGAATTTCGCCAAGAATGCCCGTGAAAACGGCTTCGGCGTGTTGATCTGCGCGGCAGGCAAGGCGGCTCATCTGGCGGGCGCCTTTGCGGCACAGACCACCCTGCCGGTGATCGGCATTCCGGTCAAGTCCTCCACGCTGGATGGCCTGGATGCGCTTCTGTCCACTGTACAGATGCCCTCCGGTATGCCTGTCGCGACGGTTGCGATCGACGGCAGCACCAATGCGGCTCTGCTGGCTGCGCAGATCATCGCGGTGGAGGATGCTGCACTGGCGGATAAGCTCAACGCGATGCGCAAAGCGCAGCATGATGCTGTCATTGCCAAGGACGCTGCGCTGACCATCGAATGAAGTTAAAATGCGAACATTCTGCGTAGAATGTCTGCGGAATATTCAGCTGAAGAAAAGAAGGAAAGAAGTATATGGAAGACAAGCTTTGGCTTGAAACCGAAGATACCCACGAGGAGATGGACAAGCCCCACGATGAGTGCGGCGTGTTTGGTATCTACCGCAAGGAGGGCAAGGGTGTGGTGGCGGAAACCTACCATGCGCTCTACGCCCTGCAGCACCGCGGTCAGGACAGCTGCGGCATCTGCGTCAATACCGATGGCGTGATGAAGAAGTACCGCGAGAGTGGCTTGGTGACTGAGGTCTTCACCCGCGAAATGCTGATGAAGATCGAGGAGGGCAGCATGGCTTTGGGCCACTGCCGCTACGCGCCTGCGGACATGAAGAGCCGCTCCAACGCGCAGCCCATCCTGATCAACCATCACAAGGGCTCGATGTCCCTGGCGTGCAATGGCGCGCTGACCAACGCCGCTGAGCTCCGGGATGAGCTTGAGGCGGGCGGCGCGATTTTCCATGCCACGGCGGATACAGAGGTCATCGCCTACATCATCACCCAGCAGCGCCTCAAGTGCGGTTCCATTGAGGACGCGGTGTTCAATGCGATGGATATTATCAAGGGTGCCTATTCGATGGTGATCATGAGCCCCACGAAGATGATAGCCTGCCGCGATCCCCATGGCTTCCGTCCGCTGTGTATGGGTCATATCGGAGAGGACATCGTGTTTGCCTCCGAGTCCTGTGCGCTGGATGCAGTCGGCGCGACCTTCGACCGGGACATTGAGGCCGGTGAGATGGTCGTCATCAGCAAAGACGGCATCGAATCCCGCAAGATGAAGAATGCTTGCCACGATGGTCTGTGCGTGTTTGAGTTTGTGTACACTGCCCGCCCCGACTCCGTGGTGGATGGCTCCTCGGTGCACGAGGCCCGCAAGCTGGCGGGTGCATTCCTGGCACAGGCTCATCCGGTGGAGGCGGATGTGGTCATCGGCGTGCCGGATTCCGGCCTGGATGCAGCGCTGGGCTACTCCCAGGAGAGCGGCATTCCCTATGGCATCGGTTTCCTGAAAAATAAGTACATCGGCCGCACCTTTATCCTGCCCGAGCAAAAGCAGCGTCAGGATGCGGTGCGCATCAAGCTGAATGCGATCCGCTCTACGGTGGAGGGCAAGCGCGTGGTGATGGTGGATGACTCCATCGTCCGCGGAACGACCAGCGCTCACATTGTGAATCTGCTGCGCGAGGCCGGCGCGAAGGAAGTCCATGTGCGTCTGTCTTCGCCGCCCTTTACCGATGTGTGCTACTTCGGTACGGATGTGTCAAAGCGTGAGACGCTGATCGCGGCGAATCACACGGTGGAAGAAATCTGCGAGATCATCGGTGCGGACACGCTGGGCTATCTGCCCCTGGAGGCGTGCGACAAAATTGCTGCGGGCAGCAAGTGCAAATTCTGCAAAGGCTGCTTCACGGGTGAATATCCGATTGATCCCCCCAAGCGCAAGCATATCAACAAGTACGACCAGCCCCTGACGCTGGAAATGAAGAATAAAGTCAAGAAGTAAAGGAGATACACCCATGAAGAGCGAGAGCGCATCCTACAAGGCAGCTGGTGTGGACATCGTTGCCGGTTACAAGTCTGTTGAACTGATGAAGAAGCATGTAGCCCGCACCAAGACGGAGGGCTGCGTGGATGATATCGGCGGCTTCGGCGGCTGCTTCGGCCTGAACACTGAGGGCATGCAGGAGCCCGTACTGGTCTCCGGCACCGACGGCGTGGGCACCAAGCTGAAGGTCGCCATGCTGCTGGACAAGCACGACACCATCGGCATTGACGCGGTCGCCATGTGCGTCAACGACGTCATCTGCTGCGGCGCCAAGCCCCTGTTCTTCCTGGATTACATCGCCTGCGGCAAAAACATCCCCGAGAAGATCGCGGACATCGTCGGCGGCGTGGCGGAGGGCTGCGTGCAGTCCGGCTGCGCACTCATCGGCGGCGAAACCGCTGAGCATCCCGGCATGATGCCCGAAGACGACTACGACCTCGCTGGTTTCACCGTGGGCATTGTGGACAAGGCCAAGATCATCGACCCTTCTACCATGAAGGCCGGCGACGTGATCATCGCGCTGCCCTCCACGGGCGTGCACTCCAACGGCTTCTCCCTGGTACGCAAGGTGTTCGGCCTGACCGACGGCGCCCAGGACCGGAACTACCCCGAGCTGGAGAAGTCCCTGTTTGAGACGCTGCTGACGCCCACCCGCATCTATGTCAAGTCCATCCTGGCGCTGCTGAAGGAAGTGCAGCCCAAGGGTATCTGCCACATCACCGGCGGCGGCTTCTATGAGAACATCCCGCGTGCCCTGCCCGAGGGCCTGTGCGCGAAGATCAAGCGCAGCGACGTGCGCGTGCTGCCCATCTTTGATATCATCGCCCGCGAAGGCAATGTGCCCGAGCGCGATATGTTCAATACCTACAACATGGGCGTTGGCATGACCGTCACCGTTGACCCCGCTGATGTGGAGAAGACCCTCGAGATCCTCCGTGCCAACGGCGAGGACGCCTACGTCCTGGGCGAAGTGGTCGAGGGCGAGAAGGGCGTGGAGCTGTGGTAAGAGTTGCTGTGCTGGTGTCCGGCGGCGGCACCAATCTGCAGGCCATCATCGACGCGAAGAACGCTGGGAAAATTCCCTCTGCGGAACTCGCGCTGGTGCTGGCTTCCAATGAGAAAGCCTACGCGCTGACCCGCGCGGCGAATGCGGGCATTCCCTCCGAAGTCCTGCGCAAGGCGAAAGGGGAGGACGTCACCCTTTATGGCGAGCGCCTCCTGGAGGTCCTGCGCAAGCATGAGATCGACCTGGTGGTGCTGGCTGGCTTCCTGACCATCCTGCCGGAGAACGTTATCCGTGCCTACGATCACCGGATCCTCAATGTGCATCCGAGCCTCATCCCCAGCTTCTGCGGCGATGGTTTCTATGGGCTGCGGGTGCATGAGGCGGCCCTGGCCAAGGGCGTGAAGGTCACCGGCGCGACCATCCACTTCGTTAACGAGATCACCGACGGCGGCGACATCATCGCCCAGAAAGCCGTCGAGGTGCTTCCTGACGATACTCCCGAAACATTGCAGAAACGCGTCATGGTCGAGGCCGAATGGGTGCTGCTGCCCCAGGCGGTCGAGACGGTTGCCAAGAGCATGAACTGATATTGGGGATGTTCCCCAAAGGAGGATATACAGATGCAGACCTTTGACTTCAACACCCTGCTGAATAACAACACCTATCCCGGCCGCGGCATCTGCCTGGGCATCGATGAGACCGGTGAGAACGCCGTGATCGTCTACTTCATCATGGGCCGCAGCGTCAACAGCCGCAACCGCATCTTTGAGGAGAGCGCGGACGGCATCATCACCAAGGCGCATGACGAGTCCCTGATGACCGATCCCCACCTGATCATCTACGCCCCCGTGCGCGATATGGGCGACGGCCGCATCATCGTCACCAACGGCGATCAGACCGACACCATCCGCGATTTCCTCAAGGAAGGCAAGACCTTTGAGGAAGCCCTGCGCACCCGTACCTTTGAGGACGACCTGCCCAACTGCACTCCCCGTATCTCCGGCATTGTCGAGGTCAAAGACGGTGCGGCGATGTACAAGCTGAGCATCCTGAAGTCCGATGAGCACGATGATTCCTCCGTGCAGCGCTTCTTCTATGAGTACCCCCAGCCCAAGGCGGGCGTCGGCCACTTCATCCACACCTACAAGTGCGACGGCAATCCGATCCCGTCTTTCGAGGGCGAGCCGGAGAAGGTTACCCTCAAGGGCGATATCGAGCAGCTGGCGCTGGATACCTGGATGAATCTGAACGAGGATAACAAGGTCAGCCTGTACGTCTCCTTCATCAATCTGAAGAGCGGCGAGGCGGACACGATTATTATCAACAAGCACGACCAGGAAGCGGAGGACTAATCGCAATGAACGAGCTGGAACTGAAATACGGCTGTAACCCCAATCAGAAGCCTTCCCGCATTTTTGTGGAGAACGGCGAGCTGCCCATCAAGGTGCTCAACGGCAAGCCCGGCTACATCAATTTCCTGGACGCTTTCAACGGCTGGCAGCTGGTCTGCGAGCTGAAGCGCGCCACCGGCCTGCCTGCTGCGACTTCCTTCAAGCACGTCAGCCCTGCCGGTGCTGCGGTGGGCCTGCCCCTGGATGAGACCATGCGCAAGATCTACTTCGTCGGCGACATGGAGCTGTCCCCCCTGGCCTGCGCTTATGCCCGTGCCCGCGGCGCGGATCGTATGTCCTCCTTCGGCGACTGGATCTCCCTGTCCGACGTCTGCGACAAGGAGACCGCCCTGCTGATCAAGCCTGAGGTATCCGACGGCGTGATCGCTCCCGGCTACACCGACGAAGCCCTGGCCATCCTCAAGGCCAAGAAGAAGGGCGGCTACAACATCGTTGAGATCGACCCCAGCTTCCGCCCCGATCCCATCGAGCGCAAGCAGGTCTTCGGCATTACCTTCGAGCAGGGACGCAATGAGTTCGTCATCGACGAGAAGCTCCTGGAGAACATCGTCACCAATAACAAGGATCTGCCCGAGAGCGCCAAGATCGACCTGGTTGTGGCTCTGATCGTGCTCAAGTACACCCAGTCCAACTCCGTGTGCTACGCCAAGGGCGGCCAGGCCATCGGCATCGGCGCGGGCCAGCAGAGCCGCATCCACTGCACCCGTCTGGCCGGTCAGAAGGCGGATAACTGGCTGCTGCGCCAGCATCCCCGCGTGATGGAGCTGCCCTTCGTGGAGAAGATCGGCCGCGCCGACCGCGACAACACCATCGACGTGTTTATCTCCGACGAGCCCGATGAGGTCATCGCCGAGGGCCGCTGGCAGAAGTTCTTTACTGAGAAGCCTGTCCCGCTGACCCGCGAGGAGAAGCGTGCCTGGCTGGATCAGCAGACCGGCGTGGCCCTGGGCTCCGACGCGTTCTTCCCCTTTGGCGACAACATCGAACGCGCACACCGCTCCGGCGTGAGCTACGTCGCTCAGCCCGGCGGCTCCATCCGCGATGACAATGTCATCGAGACCTGCAACCTGTACAACATGGTGATGGCGTTTACTGGCATGCGTCTGTTCCACCACTAAGCAAAGAGACGGTTTCTACCGAAGGTTTCCAAAGGGCGATCGGAAAGCCCTTTGGTCGCTCCCGCAGGAGCGAAACTCCTTTGCATTGATTTGATTAATAAAGGTTCCGCCTGCGGGCGGGGAGGGGGCTTTCCGATCGCACCCTCCACCCCTTCGGATCCCACTTGCTATGTGAGTGCGGAACAAGGAGAAATAGAAAATGAAAGTTCTTATCGTTGGCGGCGGTGGCCGTGAGCACACCATCGCCCTGAAAATTGCGGAGAATCCTGCGGTCACCAAGCTCTACGCGGCCCCCGGCAACGGCGGCATGGCGAGCCTGTGCGAGTGCGTGCCCTTCAAGGCCACAGACGTGGAGGGTATTACCGCCTGGGCCAAGGAGAACGCCATCGACTTTGTGGTCGTCGCGCCGGATGATCCCCTGTGCCTGGGCATGGTGGACGCGCTGGCCGAGGTGGGCATTCCCGCCTTTGGCCCGAACAAGGCTGCGGCCATCATCGAGGGCAGCAAGGTGTTCTCCAAGAACCTGATGAAGAAGTACAGCATCCCCACGGCTGCCTACGAGACCTTCACGGACTACGACGCGGCGGTGGCCTATCTGCAGACGGCGGACATGCCCATCGTCGTCAAGGCGGACGGCCTGGCCCTGGGCAAGGGCGTGCTGATCTGCAACACCCGTGAGGAAGCCGTCGAGGCAGTCGGCTCCATGATGAAGGACGAGAAGTTCGGCGCGAGCGGCCATTCCGTCGTCATTGAGGAATTCCTGACCGGCCCGGAGGTGTCCGTGCTGGCCTTCACCGACGGCAAGTGCGTCAAGCCCATGGTGTCCTCGATGGATCACAAGCGCGCGCTGGATCACGACGAGGGCCTGAACACCGGCGGCATGGGCACCATTGCGCCCAATCCCTGCTACACCCCCGAATTGGCGGAGCAGTGCATGCGGGAGATCTTCCTGCCCACCATCGCCGCGATGAACGCCGAGGGCCGCACCTTCAAGGGTTGCCTGTATTTCGGCCTGATGATGACGCCTAAGGGACCCAAGGTCATCGAGTACAACTGCCGCTTCGGCGATCCGGAGACGCAAGTTGTGCTGCCCCTGCTGAAGTCCGACCTGTTGACCATCATGCAGGCCACCGTCAATGGCACGCTGGCGGACACCGAGGTGGAGTTCGATAACGGCGCAGCCTGCTGCGTGGTCATCGCCAGCGGCGGCTACCCGGTGAGCTACAAGTCCGGTTATGTCATCTCCGGCCTCGACGAGGCAGGGGAGAACGCGCTGGTCATCCATGCGGGCACCAAGCTGAACGAGGCGGGCGAGATCGTCACCGCCGGCGGCCGTGTGCTGGGCGTGGTGGGCCGCTGCAAGTGCCTGCCCGGCGCGATTAGCAAGGCCTATGAAGCCGCGAAGAAGATCAGCTTCACTGACATGCACATGCGCTCTGACATTGGTCAGCGTGCGCTGGCAGAGCTGGGCGAGTAACACGTTCCCCCAACTTCCATGCGGGCGCAACTCAAAGAAAGCAGTTAACAAAAACGCGAGAATGGGTTTCAAAAGGGCTGAAAGCCCTTCGCAGGGTGCAGGGATGGAGTCCCTGCCTGCCGGAGGCCCCGCGCAACAAACTAAGGAGGACTTTCCCCATGAGCGTCAAGCGCATTTATGTAGAGAAGATGGCCGACTACGCTGTCGAAGCGAAGAACCTTCTCTGGGAAATTCGTCATATCCTGCAGATCAAGTCCGTGACCGGGCTGCGTCTGCTGAATCGTTACGATGTGGAGGGCGTGGCGGACGAGCTCTACACCAAGTGCCTGCCGATCGTGTTCTCTGAGCCGCAGGTTGACGTGACCTACACCGAGCTGCCCCGGGGCGCGAAGGCTGTCTTTGCCGTGGAGTTCCTGCCCGGCCAGTATGACCAGCGTGCTGCCTCCTGCGAGGAGTGCATCCAGCTGGTGGGCCAGTGCGACCGCCCCACGGTGCGCTCCGCCCGCGTATACCTGCTGGACGGTGATTTCACCGAGGACGAGCTGGCCCGCGTGAAGAAGCACGTCATCAACCCCGTTGAGTCCCGCGAGGCCGATCTCGGCGAGAAGGATACCCTGCAGCAGGTCTACGAGACCCCCGACCACGTGGAGACCCTGACCGGCTTCACCACGATGGATATGGACGCGGTGCAGGAGTTCGTCAAGAAGTACGGTCTGGCCATGGACAAGGACGACCTGGCCTTCTGCCGCGACTACTTCGCCAGCGAAAAGCGCGATCCCACCCTGACTGAGATCCGCATGATCGACACCTACTGGTCCGATCACTGCCGTCACACCACCTTCCTGACGACCATTGACAAGATGGCCATTGAAAAGGCCGCTGTGGAGAAGGCTTCGCCCGTTACCTTGCGGCCCGCGTGACCGTCTACGGTGAGGAGAAGGCGGCGAAGCGTCCCGTCAACCTGATGGACATCGCCACCATGGGCGGAAAGTATCTGAAGAAGATCGGCCAGACCCCGAACATCGACGTGAGCGAGGAGATCAACGCCTGCTCCATCAAGATCGACGTGGACGTGAACGGCGTAAACGAGCCCTGGCTGCTCATGTTCAAGAACGAGACCCACAACCACCCCACGGAGATCGAGCCCTTCGGCGGTGCGGCGACCTGCATCGGTGGCGCGATCCGCGATCCGCTGTCCGGACGTACCTATGTGTACCAGGCCATGCGCGTGACCGGCGCGGCAGATCCGCTGGTTCCCGTCTCCGAGACCATGCCCGGTAAGCTCCCCCAGCGCAAGCTCGTGACCACCGCTGCGGCGGGCTATTCCTCCTACGGCAACCAGATCGGTCTGGCGACCGGACTCGTTGACGAAATGTACCACCCCGGCTATGCCGCCAAGCGCCTTGAGATCGGCGCGGTGGTGGGCGCGGCTCCGGAGAAGAACGTGCGCCGTGAAGTTCCTGCGGCGGGCGACGTGATTGTCCTGCTGGGCGGCCGCACGGGCCGTGACGGCTGCGGCGGCGCGACCGGTTCCTCCAAGAGCCACAAGCTGGAGTCCATCGAGACCTGCGGCGCTGAGGTGCAGAAGGGCAATGCCCCCACCGAGCGCAAGCTGCAGCGCCTCTTCCGCGATGAGTCTGTCACCCGTCTGATCAAGCGCTGCAACGACTTCGGCGCGGGCGGCGTGTCCGTTGCCATTGGCGAGCTGGCGGACGGCCTCATGATCGACCTCGATAAGGTCCCGAAGAAGTACGACGGCCTGGACGGCACCGAGCTGGCCATTTCCGAATCCCAGGAGCGCATGGCGGTTGTGCTGGAAGCCAAGGATGTGGACGCCTTCATGGCTGCTGCCGAGCGCGAGAACCTGGAAGCCACCGTGGTCGCCGAGGTGACCGAGGAGCCCCGTCTGCGCATGACCTGGAAGGGCGTGACCATCGTTGACCTGAGCCGTGAGTTCCTCAACTCCAACGGCGCGGAGAAGCACACCACCGTGGCCGTGCCGGATGACGGCGTGACACAGGTGACCTTCGCGGGCGATACCGTGACCGAAAAGCTGGCCAACATGGTCGGCAACCTGAACATCTGCTCCAAGCAGGGCCTGAGCGAGCGCTTTGATGCGACCATCGGCGCGGCGACCGTGCTGATGCCCTTCGGCGGCGCAAAGCAGCTGACCCCCAACCAGACCATGGTGGCAAAGATTCCTGTGCTGGAAGGTGTGACCGACACCGTCTCCGGCATGGCTTACGGCATGCACCCCGAAATTCTGGAGCAGAGCCCCTATGAGGGTTCCTATCTGGCAGTCATCGAGAGCGTGACCAAGCTGGTGGCGGCGGGCTTCGACTACAAGGAGGCCTACCTGACCTTCCAGGAGTACTTCGAGCGCATGGGCACCGAGCCCACCCGCTGGGGCAAGCCCTTCGCGGCGCTTCTGGGCGCTTTCGATGCGCAGCTCGACCTGAACATCGCCTCCATCGGCGGCAAGGACTCCATGTCCGGCACGTTCGAGAAGATGGATGTTCCCCCGACTCTGTGCTCCTTCGCGGTGGCTCCGGGCAAGGCCAGCAACGTCATTTCCCCTGAATTCAAGGCGGCAGGTCATGCTATCCGTCTGGTTACCTGCGACGCGCACGATACCGCGCAGCTGACCGCAAACTACGAGAATGTGTACGAGGCCATCAAGGCTGGCAAGATCGTTTCCGCGTGGGCGCTGGGCCTGGGCGGCATCGCCGAGGGTCTGTTCAAGATGGGTCTGGGCAACGCCATCGGCACCCGCATCGACGAGGACTTCGAGGGTGAGCTCTTTGCCCAGCAGATCGGCGGCATGCTGATCGAGTGTGCCGAGGACGTCGACTTCGGCGTGAAGATCGGTGACACTATCCCCGCATGGGTGCTGGAATACGAGGGTGAGCGCATCGATCTTGCTGAAATGCAGGAGATCTACGAGGGAAAGCTGGAGAAGGTGTTCAAGTACCGCGGCCGCACCGGCGAGACCACTGAGAAGTTCACTTACAAGGCCGACAAGCGTGTGGCTCCCAAGCTGCACGTTGCCAAGCCCCTGGCCTTCATCCCCGTGTTCCCCGGCACCAACTGCGAGTACGACACCGCCCGTGCGGTGGAGCGTGCCGGCGGCAAGGCCGAGATTCTTGTGATCAACAACCTGACCCCCGAGAAGATCACCGAGTCCATTCAGAAGGCCAGCGAGATTATTTCCCGCAGCCAGATGATCGTGCTGCCCGGTGGCTTCTCCGGCGGCGACGAGCCCGACGGCTCCGCCAAGTTCATCAATGCCTTCTTCCGCAACCCTGCGATGAAGGATGCGGTGCACGAGCTGCTCAAGAACCGCGATGGCCTGATGCTGGGTATCTGCAACGGCTTCCAGGCACTGGTGAAGCTGGGCCTTGTGCCCTTCGGCGAGATTGTCGATACCGACGACCAGTGCCCGACCCTGACCTTCAACGAGATCGGCCGCCACCAGTCCATGCTGGTGCGTACCCGCATCGCCTCCAACAAATCCCCCTGGCTGGCGAAGACTGATGTGGACGATATCCACACCATCGCCATCAGCCACGGCGAGGGCCGCTTCGTTGGCCCGGAGGAACTGCTGCGCAAGCTTGCAGCGAACGGCCAGATCGCCACGCAGTACGTTGATCTTGCGGGCAATGCGTCGATGGACATGCGCTTCAACCCCAACGCCAGCTACTTCGCCATTGAGGGTATCACCAGCCCCGATGGCCGCGTGCTGGGCAAGATGGGCCACACCGAGCGCTCCGGCGAGAACCTGTACAAGAATGTACCCGGCAACAAGTACCAGCCCCTGTTTGAGGGCGGCGTGGAATACTTCGCCTAAATCACGACCAAAACCGCGCAGGCTGCTGACATGTTCCGGTCTTTGCGGTATATTGGGAGCGCTATTAAGGAACAATTTATAAACGAGCATCCAGTGTTTTCACTGGATGCTCGTTTGCTTATGCAGTTGTATAAACGCAATGCACTGGTTCAGCACGTATGATTGCGCTCTCCTAAAATTGTGGGGGATGAGATTTTCGTCTGCTCGACAAATTAGGAATTATCAGTATGATGCGTGAGCGGCGCTTCCGCATTCCAAGCACCGCATGTGTTCCTCCAAGCCGGTGCGGCTGCCGCTCAACTTACAAAGGAGCAATGTGCCAACTTTGCAGAGGATTGCTTCCGCTGAAAGCGGCTCCTTGCTGCAAACTTATCCTGCATGGAAGAAAATGCATATCCACAAAAATTACTTCGGATTTGTCTAACAATACTTCGCTTTAGAAAGAAGCCTCGTAGAAATAAAAATAACCACAAATATGTTCCGTATAGTAATAATTGTCCCCATCGGTTTCTTGCCATTCAAATCCATTCCCAGAAGGCGTCAACGAGCTGGCAGAAGACGGCGCACACCACACAGCGGTCATATCGTTGTCTGCGGTATAGTAAAAACCTACATAGGACGTACCGGAGCCAATGCCTGCTCCTCCACAGGAGAAATCAACAACATTTGTGCCCGCATCTATGCTCTTAATAAAACCTTTATTCTCAAATGCGGAGAAATCGCCATCTTCAATTGCCTTTAACAATGCTTCTTCCTCTTTGCAGACAAATTCAAACACATCATCCTTGCTAGCGCTATCATCACTCGTAGCAGCAAGGAGAAGAAAGAAAGCACCATCTAAAACCGAACATCCAGCCAGAGAAAACGACATACAAAGGACTATAAGCACACAAAAGAGTTTCTTCATATATAGCACCTCCGTTAGTCGAATTCAGGTTTATTTCTTTCATTCTATCATAACAGTACAAGAAACTGCAAGTCTGACCGGCCTGCGGATCTGGTTTTATCTCTGATTGTTCGCTGCAAAATCAGTTGCAGTGATAACTGCATCCTTATCTTCATCGCTCCTTGCGCGTAGGAAGTGCGGAAGATGGGCATGCTGATCATGAAAGGGGATGACAGCATGGTAGAACAGGATACGGTCAAGCTGCTGCGAGAGTGCGATGCCGGGGTTAAGATGGGGACGTCCTCCATCGACAGCGTGCTGGAACACGTGAAGGAGAATGCCTTCCGCCAAAGACTGACAGATTGCAAGCAGGAGCATAATCAGCTTCAGGATGAGATCCAGAAACTGCTGGATCGCTACCATGACAGCGGCAAGAATCCCAATCCCATGGCCAAGGGGATGTCGTGGATGAAAACGAACATGAAGCTTCATATGGAAGAGTCCGACGCGACAATTGCCGATCTGATGACGGATGGCTGTAATATGGGCGTAAAGTCACTGAACCGCTACCTAAACGAGTATGAGGCGGCAGATGAGGTTTCGAAGGACATCGCCAAGCGGCTGATTAACCTGGAGGAAAAGCTGACAGTGGATATCCGACAGTATTTGTGATGAAGGGTAAGCGAGCCTGCTCCATGAAGGGGCAGGCTCTTTGGTTTGTGTCAGGAGGTCATGTTCTGGCGGCACTTCTCTGCCATCTCGCGCGGCCACTGGGCCTCGATCTCCAATCCACGCTGCTCCAGCTGACGTACGATGGCCTCGAATTGTGCAGCAGCTTCGGCGTACTGCCCCAGCTCCTCATGGCAGAAGGCCATGGAGTACATCGCGTCGAGAAACTCGGTGCTGATAGCGGTGGACGCTTCCCAATGCGCGAAAGCGTCCTCGTATCGCTTCATTGCCCGGCATGCATCTCCGGCATAGACATGCAGCAGTCCCTCCTGTGGGAAACGGGCAAGGGCATTCATGCAGGTGTGAAGCGCAGCTTCGTGCTTTCCGGCAATGTACTGCGCATGGGCAAGGTCGACCCAGCATTGCGGATCGTGGGGGGAAGCCTTCAGGGCTGCATCCTGCTCGGCAACGCATGCTTCCGCTTGCCCGATGCGGCTGCGGAACAGGATGCTCTGCCGCATGATGCGGTGGTACAGCTCTGCATCTGTGGAGCGGCTCATGTCCATGGCTTTGGCGTAGCTGGCCGTAGCCTTCCGGATACAATGGTTCAGCATGTACTCATGGATCACGCCGTAGCTGCGCCAATCGTCAGCGGTGGCGGTTCCGGCGCGGAAGAGCTTCTCGAACTCCTGTGCAGCGGCGAGAAAGTCCTCCGGCTTGTGGCTGCGTTCATATACTGCCAGCAGCCGCAGGGCATTGTTGTCATAGCCCCTGGGTGCGGGACGGAAGAGATCATCCACCAGCACACCGTAGAGGCTGGCGATTTGCGGCAGCAGCATCACATCCGGATAAGTCGCACTGGTTTCCCAGCGGGAAACGGACTGAGCGCTCACGCCAAGCTGCTCTGCGGCTTGCTCCTGTGTCATATGCTTGTCCAGCCGCAGCTTGCGGAGATTGAGGGAAAGGGGATTGCTCATTGCGGTTCTCCTTTTGCGTATTGGAAGCTTCCTGTGTTTACTATACTCTCTGCATGAGCAAAAAGCCAGCGCACATTTTGCGTGAGGACTCTCATTTCCTGAGAGCGCCGGAACGGAATGCGCCGTAAATGCAGATATGTCGGCTTTTCATGTTGCATTTCCGGACAACATACGTTATAATAAGTCATGCTGTAAAAGGGGGCTCCTGCTATGCTGCTGCATGAGTTCGATCCTGCTGAAACAGCAATCTTCAACCCGTCGATGGTGTTTCAGCCCGTTGAGGGCATGCCGAAGGTTGCGGTCAGCTGCTTCTCTTTCGTCACCTTTGACCGGATGCTGGCGCTGTTCCCGGATGCGGAAGTAATCGCAACGATGAAGTGTGCCAGTCAGCGCTTTCCGGTATACAAGGTGCGTTATCGGGACGTCGACGTAGCGCTGTACATGTCCAGTGTAGGCGCGCCTTCGTGCGTCGGGCAGCAGGAGGAGCTCTATGCCCTCGGTGCAGACTGTCTGGTGCTGTTCGGTACCTGTGGCGTGCTCGACCGGACCATCGGGGATTGCGCCATCATCCTGCCGACCGCGGCTATGCGCGACGAGGGAACAAGCTACCACTATGCACCGCCTGCAGACGAGATTGAAGCCAATGTGCACCACGCACAGCTGTTCCGTGATCTGCTGGAGGAGCTGCACGTATCTTGTGTGAACGGCAAGGCCTGGACGACGGATTCGATGTACCGTGAAACCCGCGAAAAGACTGCCCGCCGCAAGGAAGCAGGATGCATCTGCGTGGATATGGAGTGCGCCTCGGTTGCAGCTGTTGCCCGGTTCCGCGGGAAGGAAGCGCTGCATTTCTTCTACGCCGCAGACAATCTCGACGCAGAGGAATGGGACGAACGCAGCCTCTCCAACAATGCCAACCTGGACGAAAAAGACCGCATCGCCGCCATTGCGCTGGAAGCCGCGCGGCGCATCACCATACAGAAAGCAACTGTCTGATTTCAAAGGAGAATGACCATGCCATACATTGCCACCACATCCAACATTGCTATCTCAGGCCGCAAGGAACAGGCCATCAAGGAACGCATGGGGAAAGCAATCGAGTGCATCCCCGGCAAAACCGAAGGGTGGCTGATGCTGTCCTTCCGGGACAATGCGTCCATGTACTTCAAGGGCGAGGATGATCCCTGCGCTATTTGTGAGGTCAAGCTGTTTGGTTCTGCGGATGAAACAGCCTATGAGAAGCTTACCGAAGCGCTGACGGATATTTTGCGCGAGGAGCTGGATATCGATCCGGATCGTATCTATGTGACCTACGAAGAGATCGGCGTATGGGGCTGGAATGGCGGGAATTTCTGACAATTCGGAAGGCTTTTATTCGGGCAGTGCAGCCTTTGGGGCAGCCTGCCCGTTTTTATGTTGTGACGGACGGATGAAGCGTTCGGGTCCCAATGCGGGATGTCTGTTCATCTGTCAGGATTGCTCCGTGAAGCACAGATGTGATTCAAATGGAAAATCTGTGAATAAACAAGAAAATTTCTGAAAGGGCATTCATATTCGGATCAACTTGTTGTATAATAGAGGGGCGAATTGACGGGATGCATCATCCCTTGTATGTTTATCACGCAGGCATAGGCTGACATGCGTGCGCGGAAGAGGAACGGATGAGCGAGGAGGCGGAATCCACTTGACGTCGCTCTGGCAAACGATTGAGCTATATTTATGGAATGTACTGCACCGCCCCGGACTGGCCGATCTGGCGGACATTCTGCTGGTGGCGGTCATTATTTACCAGCTGCTGAAAATGACGCGGGACACACGCGGCAGCGCGGTCTTGAAGGGGCTTCTGCTGCTGTTGATTGTGGTGGGCGTGAGCAATCTCTTTGGGCTTACGGCTCTGAATTGGCTGCTGATGGCTGTGATCAGCAATGGTCCGCTGGTACTGGTGATTCTGTTCCAGCCGGAGATCCGCAAGGCGCTGGAACAGATTGGCCGTGGCGCGCGGCTGGAGAAAGTGCGCGACGATGGCTCTGATGAAGCGAGCCGTATCATCGAAGAAATCATCCGCTGCTTTACCAGCCTCAGCCGCCGCAGGGTAGGCGCGCTGGTGGTGTTTGAGCAGAAGACCGGCCTGAAGGACGTGATTGAAAATGGCATCCCGATCGATGCGAATATCACGGCCGGCCTGCTGGAAAACATCTTCGAACCCAACACGCCTCTGCATGACGGCGCCGTGGTGATCCGCGGCAGCCGCATTATGTCGGCAGCCAGTTTTTTGTCCCTGACGGAAGCAAGCGGAATCAGCCATGACCTTGGAACCCGTCACCGCGCGGCACTGGGCGTGAGTGAAACGACGGATGCTGTGGTGCTGATCGTCTCCGAGGAAACGGGCATCATCTCAATGGCCCGCGGAGGCAAACTGACCCGCCATCTGGACGCCAAGTCTCTGCGGGCGATCCTTGAGGGGCTGTATACCCGTCAGCGGAGTCAGCGGCTGCTGCCGAAGCTGCTCAGCTGGCTGCAGAAGAAGGAGGGGACGAAATGAGTCAGACGACGTCGCAGTCCCCGCGGGAGCCGTCCCGGATGCAGGACATGGGCGCGGCGGTTCGCGCGTGGTGCACACGGATGCTGTCGACGCTTGTGCATAACTGGAGCACGAAGCTGCTTGCGTTGATTCTGGCTGTCGGCTTGTGGGCAGGCCTGATCACGCAGGATCCTACGCTGACGCGTGAACGTCACTTTACCGATGTGGCTGTAACTGTAACTGGAGCGGATACCCTCAAGCGCAACGGCTACATTGTGACCAGCGATCTGACAGAAGCGCTGGCGGATGTGAACATCAGCGTCGATGTGCCGCAGATGCAGTATGCCAATGCGCAGGCAAGCAACTATAACGCGCGCATTGATCTGACCCGTATCCGCTCCGCGGGTACACAGGAGGTCAAGATCATGACGACCAATTCCAGCACCTATGGTACGGTTTCCTCTGTGACGCCTGCAACGGTCCTGCTGGAGATTGATGAGTATATCACCCGTTACCGCATCCCTGTGTCGGTGGTGATGGTAGGGGAAGCGCCGGTGGGATACTATGCCGATACGCCGTCGCTGGACCCGCCGACCATCGCCATCAGCGGCCCCAAAACGCTGGTGGATCAGATCGTTCGGGCAGAGGCTGTGGTGGAGCTGGCAAACCTCCCCACGCGAGAAGGCACCGTGCGCAAGGCGGTTCCCTACACGCTCATGGATGAAAACAACAATGTGATCCAGAGCGATCTGCTGCAGGTGACCAGCGAATCGGTTCTGCTGGACAGCATCATTGTGGAGCAGAAGGTATACAGCCAGCGCAGCATTGATCTGGCGGATATGGGGCTTGTGCGCGGAACACCCGCAGCCGGTTATGAGATCAAGGCTGTGTATATCACGCCTGCGTCTGTGACGGCAGCGGGCCGCAAGAGCGTGCTGGATGCAATCAATCTGCTGTATGCAGATTCCTACATCGACGTGACGGATCAGAAGGAATCTGTCACCAAGAGCATGCGTATCCGTCAGCCAGTCACGCTGGAGTACGTCAGCACAAACGAGATCACCGTGGCTGTGGAAATCGGGCCGATTATCCAGACGGAAGCATTCGAGAACATCCCGGTGCAGGTAAAGAATCTGGCAGATGGTCTGTATGCGCACGTTGATGCAACGGCAACGTCGGGCACAGTGCTGCTTTCTGGCGAATCACTGTGGATGAATACGCTGTACAGCCGCAGCTTCACGCTGTACTGTGATGCGACCGGTTTGGCAGCGGGTACCTATGAGCTGCCTTTGCTGTGCACGATTCGTCAGAGCGAGGGTCGGATATTCACCTATGAGATTGAGCCTGAAACGGTGCGTGTGACCATCAGTGATCCTGATGCTGCAGGCCTGGAAGAAACGCCCGCAGCACCTGAGACGACGCCGGAAATCCCGGCTGCATGACGTGAAAGGCAGGAAGCGGAAGCAAAGCCGCTTCCTGTCTTCTGATACCCGGAAGGAGGCGAAGGAATGGGCAGCTTTGCAAATACGCTTTTCAGCGCACTGCTGGGCTGGCTGCAGGGCGCGGTTTCGTGGCTGTGGCGTGCAGCCGCCGGTGCAGATGCAGGTGCATGGATGCGTTGGGTGCTGGATAACTGGCTGGTGCTGGCGCTGCTGCTTTGTGCAGCAGGATTGCTGATTGATTTGCTGATTTACCTGATCCGGTGGCAGCCTTACAGGGTATGGATGAGCTTCCTGCGCCGAGGTCATCAGGAGGAAGAGGAAGAAGAGGCGCCTCCACAGGTAAGCGTACAGCGCAAATGGGTCTATGCCGATGGCACGACCGCCATGGAGGAGGTTCCGGTCGAACCGGTGTGTAAACCCAAAGAGACGCAGGAGCACCGTGAAGAGCAGCATCTGGACGCACCTGTCAGGCCTGTGAAGCGCGTGATCCCTGCCCGGCACCGCCGCACATCGGATGGATCAGATGAGTACATCCTGCCCGACCTGACGGATGAACAAGCCTATCATCAGCCGTATTATCCGCCGCAGTGGAGCCGTGCAGAGCGTTCTGCACAAACACACAAAAGCCATGGAGGAAACCAGTGATGAACCTGCCACAGGCATTCATTGACCGTATGGCGGCGCAGCTTGGCAACGAACTGCCCGCCTTTTTGAGTAGCTATGATGAACCTTATGCCCGGGGCATTCGGTTCAACCCCTTCAAGATCACCAAAGAGGCATTCGAGGCTGTGCTGGGGTCGGATCTGCAGGCCTGTGTTCCATGGGAACCGACGGGCCGGTATCTTTCGCTGGAATCAAGAGCGGGTGCGTCTGTGCTGCATGAGGCAGGCGCGTGGTATCTGCAGGAGCCCAGCGCGATGATTCCCGCAGCGGTGCTGGCGCCTGAGCCTGGCGAGCATGTGCTTGACCTGTGTGCTGCACCGGGAGGGAAGTCCACGCAGCTGGGGCTGCGCATGGCAGGTAAAGGACTGCTTGTCTGCAATGAACCTGTGCCGGACAGGGCGCGTATCCTTTCACGGAATATCGAGCGGATGGGAATTCCCAATGCACTGGTCGTAAACGAGTATCCGGACAAGCTGGCGCGTGTATTCGAAGGCTCCTTTGACGCCATACAGGTGGATGCACCCTGTTCAGGAGAGGGCATGTTCCGCCGCCATCCGGAAACCCGCGGCGAGTGGACTCCTGAAGCGCCGGCAGGCTGCGCCAAAAGGCAGGCGGAGATTCTGGACAGTGCGGCAGGGATGCTTCGCTCCGGCGGCAGGATGGTGTATTCCACTTGTACGCTGAATCCCATAGAAAACGAGGAAACTGTTAATGCATTCCTGCAGCGGCATCCGGAATTTGTGCTTGTTCCATTTGTGCTTCCGGAGCTTTCCGCGCCGGATGGCATGCTGACCATTTATCCCCATCGTGTACGAGGCGAAGGGCATTTCGTGGCTCTGCTGAAAAAAAGAGGGGAAGGAAAGCCAACGCTTCGATCCTTTGGGAACAGGACATGCATGCCGGATAAGGCTTCGAAGGCGCTGCTGAATGGATTTGCGGCTGGGCTTGAAGCAAATCTGGCTTTTACCAGCGTACGTAATTCGGAAACACTGCTTTGCTGTCTGCCGGAAGCCCCCGATTGGGGTAGACTGAATCCGCTGCGCAGAGGACTTCATCTGGGGCAGGCAAAGGGGAAAATCTTCGTGCCAGACCATGCTCTGGCGGTCAGTATCTGTCCACCGGACGTTCCGCGAATCGCCTTGACGGAAGAGCAGGCGCGGCAGTATCAATCCGGTCAGACCATCCCGGCAGACGGGAAGGGCTGGGTGCTGGCATGTTATGAAGGCGTTGCGCTGGGCTGGGGAAAGGTGTCAGACGGCGTGATGAAAAACCACTATCCCAAGGGACTTCGACGATAAAAATGTGCCGAAATCCTTGGGAAAAAGGCAAAATAATGCTTGACTTTCCTGCGTGAATATAGTAAAATAGACGATGGCATCAATAGCTCCGCTAGCCCCGGTAACTATTGAATGAAACATACGCGGCGGACATGCGACCATCATGTCAGACGCAAACTCTCATTGAACCGAAACTTAGGGAGGAAATACCTTTGAAGACTTTCATGCCGAAAGCGGCTGACATTACCCGTCAGTGGTATGTTGTCGATGCCGAGGGTCTGGCTCTGGGCCGTGTTGCCAGCCAGGTCGCTAATATCCTGCGCGGCAAGAACAAGCCGATCTACACCCCCAATGTGGACACTGGTGACTATGTCATCATCATCAACGCCGATAAGGTCATCCTGACCGGCAAGAAGCTGGATCAGAAGATCTACTATAAGCACAGCGGTTACGTTGGCGGTCTGTAGGAGACCAAGTACCGCAAGCTGCTGGCTGAGAAGCCCGAGTTCGCTCTGAAGAAGGCTGTCGTGGGCATGCTGCCCAAGGGCCCCCTGGGCCGCCAGATGGCCAAGAAGCTTCACGTGTATGCCGGCACTGAGCATGCGCATGCCGCTCAGAAGCCCGTGAAGTTCGACCTCGTGTAATTAGGCGGAAAGGAGTATACGCAAATGGCTAAGGTTGATTACAGCGCTGTTGGCCGCCGCAAGAAGGCTGTTGCCCGCGTCCGTCTGGTTGCCGGCGAGGGTAAGATCGTCATCAACAAGCGCGATATTGATAACTACTTCGGTCTGGAGACCCTGAAGATGACCGTTCGTCAGCCCCTGACTCTGACTAACACCACGTCCTTCGACGTGCTGGTGAATGTCTGCGGTGGCGGCGTGTCTGGTCAGGCTGGTGCGATCCGTCACGGCATCTCCCGTGCTCTGTGCAAGGCTGATCCCGAGCTGCGTGCCGCTCTGAAGAAGGCTGGCTTCCTGACCCGCGATCCTCGTATGAAGGAGCGCAAGAAGTACGGCCTGAAGGCTGCCCGTCGTGCGCCTCAGTTCTCCAAGCGCTAATCTTTCAAACATTCCAGTGCTGCTCTCGGCACTGGAATGCTTTTATTTTCAAGGGTTTGCGGCGTTGAGAAGATTTGGAAAGTGCCTGTTCTGAAAACGGTAGGCAGCAAGTAGGAAGCAGGTAGGAAGCACAATTTGCAAGCATAAAGCCGGAAACGGATTCCTGTGAAAGGAGTTCATTTCCGGCTTTTTCTGTTATGCAACTGTCTCCCTCCCTCTCGTCAGATCATGTTGATGGCATCCACCAGGGCTTTGATGTCAGGGTGCGTATACACGCGCTCAGTGAGCGACATGGCACCCTTGTGACCTACGATCTTCTTGATCATTGTCTGGTCAACGTGCGCCTCGGCCAGCAGCGAGATACAGGTGTGCCTCGTATCGTGGGGCTGGTGTTCAAAGCCTAACTGTTCCATCAACGAAATGAAATAGCTGTCGTAGTAGTTCCGGTAGTCGAAGTGCTTCTGCTCCGGCGTGTGCAGGAGATACTCGCAGGTAGAACCTTCATACCACGCGCGATAGAACGGCAGTACCTTGTCTGCGATCGGCACCTTTCGGATACCGTTCTCAGTTTTGCTGGCAATGACATCGAAGTACTGCTCGTCCAGATGTACGTGTTCCTTCTTCAGATCCAGGAATTCGGAGATGCGGCAGCCGTTGTAGATCAGCATCAGGATGATTTGGTAGTAAGGATCTTCTGCCAGCTCCCAAAGGCGTTTGATTTCATCCTTGGTGAAAGGCGTACGATCCCGCTTATTAGGATTCTGATCCTTGTAGCGGCTGATGTCCACAAACTCCGAATAGTCCTTGCTGACGATGTCATGCATTCGCGCGTAGTCGTAGAGCTGATTGAACAGGCTCTTCAGCTTCTTCAGCGTGGGATAGTTCTTGCCGCAGGTGTCAACGACGTGCTGCAGATCAGCCAGCCGAATATCCTTGAAGGTTTTCGTGTACAAGGTACCGCACACCTTGAAGGAGGCTTCATAACCGTGTACGTTGGATTCGGATATGGTTTGGAACTTTTCCTTTGACCAACGCTCGTAGAGCTCCTGAAAGGTGATTTTGGCAGCTTTCACATCGAAGGGGTTCTGGTTGAATTCCGCCAGCATCTGTAGACCTTCTTTGCGAGTTGCAGCATAGCCGATCGTGATGTATCCCTGCACCGTCTTGTCCTTGGCCTCGTCATACCTCCATCCTGCTGTCTTTCGTACCATGTAGGGGCGTCGCCGGTTCCCCGACATTTTCTTGACGGTTCCGTAACCATTGGGTAGTTTCACGTGAGTTCCTTTCCTTCTGCCCAGGAGATTTATGATAAGGGGAGAGCACCCCAATCATCAAATTGATATTACTGATCACCAGACTGGTTTCTGCGACGCAGAAAGTCTTCAAGGGCCAATCTGCGTTCTTCCTCATCTTCGGGGGAGAGTGGCGCACGAACGACCCGAACTGTGTCGGGAAGTCTTCCTTTGACCGCAGAACGTGGGCCGTTGTTTTTGATGGGGGTGAGCTTATCGGTCAGCACAGCAGATGAATAGTGGAGTTGTGCACCCATAAGCCACCCTTCCAGAAAGTCACGGCCATCCTGCGGGTTATCAGAAGACAGCATCTCAGCAACAAAGCGTTCGCCGCCAAAGCTCCTGAGAATGTGTACAACCTGTGGGTTCCATTCGGCGTCTTCTTCAGCGGCCTCAAAAGCAATACCGCTGCCGATAACCCTCTTGCCATCATCGTCATGAATGGGAAGAATCTTGAACTTGATTTCCCGCTTGCAGGAAAGATCAAATAGAAGTGTTGCGATGTCAGCCAGGGTCTTTATTTCAAGCGTGGGCTGCGGATAACCGAGAAGCTCAGCTGGTTTTACGCCCAAAACACGTGCCATGATGTTGATTGTAGCAATGGAAGGCTCGATCTCGCCGCTCTCGTATTTCTGAATAGAGCGGAGAGCTTTGCCAAAGCGCTTGCCGAATTCGGTCTGACTCAAACCGATAGCCTTACGTGCTTCGCGGATACGCAGCCCGATCAGAATTGCATTCTGACGGGCATACAGATCCCGCGCTGCTTGTCGCAGGGTATCGCTTTCATTTACATCTTCGGATAATGCGAGAAGAAAATCTGCGAGAAGAATCTCATCAGCCTTTTTTCGGGACTTCACAATGCTGTGACCGTTATGGTAGCGAGTAAGGGCATCAAGAAGAAGGGATTCATCATCGCCTGTAAACTTAATGCCAGCCAGTGATATGAGCTGCATGAGGCTCTGAATTACTTTATCAAGATTGATGGACATATGAAATACGCCTCCATTTAGAATTGTGCATTAACTATCCGCTTTCTCATTATATCATATAAATTTGCGCATTGCAAGTGGATTGAATAATAAAATTGCGCCAAAAATGACGCAAAGCACTATTGACAGCCTCGAAATACGATGATATAATGAATATGCAGAAATGCAATGCGTATCATTGATGCGCATTGCGAAAGATAGGAGGTGAGATTATGGAGAAGAAGCTGTATGTGGAGTTGCCGCCGTTCACCGGTCGCAACGTCCCTATCACCGAGATCGCCAAGGCGATGCGAAAGGATGCCCAGTATGTCCGCATTGGCATCCAGCAGGGATTGCTGCACTTCGGAATCGCCATCAAGCGTGATGATTCCAACGAGTACAATTACTACTGCCCTGACAGAAAGGTGTGGGAAGAGATTGGCTACTTCAAGCCGGAGACTGCCTGACATTTGTGATCAGTACTTCACTGAAAACAAAAAGAGCCTTCATCCTGCCAGATGAAGACTCGCTGTGACAGTCCCACAGCGGCTGCTGCGTAAACTATCGACTGCAATTGATATTATAGCACAGCAGCCGCCTCTTTACAACCTGAAAGGAGGCAAAATGACCAACAAGCCTATCCCGAATGAAATTACGGATCACGGCTTGTTCTGCTGCTGGCGCTATGAAGAACGCAATGGAAAACAGACCAAGGTTCCCTACAATCCCCGGACAGGAGAACGAGCCAAGAGCAACGATCCTCAGTCCTTTGCCGATTACCTGACGGCATCCTGTGCCAGTCACCGGTATGACGGCATGGGGCTGGGCATATTCAACGGCATTTGTGCGATTGATCTGGATCACTGCATCGACGCGGACGGCAACTACACCCAGACTGCTGCCGAGATCATCGCCACGATGCACAGCTACACGGAACTCAGCCCCAGCGGGACAGGCGTACACATCCTGTTCCGAGCTGAGGGCTTCCGCTACGACGCCAATCGATATTACATCATGAACCGGCAAACGGGCATTGAGGTGTACGTGGCCGGTGCGACAAACAAGTATGTGACGATCACAGGCCAGCCCTGTACTGCATACGGGTTTGGTGATCGTAGCGACGAGCTTCAGCAGGTGCTGGAGCGTTTCATGG
>JAFTWV010000053.1 GCA_017465155.1 Clostridia bacterium | reverse complement strand
GTTTTACGAGCTTGGTGGCAAGCTCCCGGAGGAAATGGAAATCGCCACAGAAGCCTTCGACGAAGACACAAAAGCCGTTGGCGTCCGCGTAGTTGACGAGGACGATCTGTATCTGCGGGATTACATCAACGCCGGAATTGCAGAGTTGGAGAAGATTGCAGCAGCACAGCACCTGCAGGACGATGAACTGCGGATATGTTATGCCTTTGACTGCTGAGAGATAAGACGATTAAGGAGGTGAGCCTTGTGCTCGAAACCATCAAAGCAAAACTGAACGAAATCGAAGAGAAGGAACAGGTGCGTGTCATTCACGCCGTTGAATCCGGCAGCCGGGCATGGGGCTTTGCCTCGCCGGACAGCGACTATGACGTTCGTTTCATCTACATCCGCAAGCCGGAAGCCTACATGCATCTGGAGAAAACCCGTGACGTGATCGAATGGCAGCTGGACGACACGCTGGACATCAACGGCTGGGACTTGCAGAAGGCGCTCCGCCTGCTGCACAGGTCAAACCCAACTCTGTTTGAGTGGAACGAGTCGCCCATTATCTACCGTACCACGGAGGCATGGGCTGAGCTGCAGCCGCTGATCCGCGCCTGCTTCATGGAAAAATCCGGGCTGTATCACTATCTCAGCATGGCAAAGAGTAATTACCGGGAATACCTGAAGAGTGACATGGTGCGTCTGAAGAAATACTTCTATGTCCTCAGACCTGTCCTTGCCTGCCGTTGGATTCTCGAATACCAGTCAGCACCGCCGATGGCGTTTTCCAAGCTGGCAGAGGCTTGTCTGCCGAGGGAACTGAAGCCAGAGGTTGATCGTCTGCTTGCAATGAAAATGGCTGCATCCGAAATGGAATACGGTCCTCGTATTGATGCCATCAACAGTTATCTAGATGAAAGCATCCAGGAGATCAGCGACGCTATCGCCGCTATGCCATCCAGAGCACAACTGCCCTGGAAAGACCTGAACGATATGTTTATTCGACTCGTCAGGGAGTACGCTACCTGACCAATGGAGGAATTATGGAGATCAAAGGAACCTTTGCAACTGCCGTTTGCTTCGCGAAGACCATCGAGGATACGGCAGCAGAGCAGATCCGCGCCATGTGTAACACTCCCGTCACGGAGGGCAGCAGGGTGCGCATCATGCCCGACGTGCACGCCGGTAAAGGCTGCACTATCGGCACCACCATGACCATCACCGACAAGGTTGTGCCTAACATCGTAGGCGTTGACATCGGCTGCGGTATGTACACCGTCCGGCTGGACACCAAGGAAATTGATTTTGAAAAGGTGGACGAAGCCGCCCACTTCATCCCCAGCGGTAAGAATGTGTGGGAGGGCCGCAAGGAGCACTTCGACCTGATGGCGCTCCGCTGCTATCGTCAGCTGCGGGACACGCGCCGGCTGGAGCGCAGCCTGGGCACCCTCGGCGGCGGCAACCACTTCATCGAGCTCGATCGGGCAGCCGACGGCACCTGCTATCTGGTGATCCACTCCGGCAGCCGGAACCTGGGTAAGCAGGTGGCGGAGTACTATCAGCAGCTGGCCGTCGATCTGAACATGGGCAAGGAGGAGCTATTCCTCCGCCGCGAGGAACTGATCCGCACCTACAAGGAGCAGGGTCGCCGGAAGGAAATTCAGAAAGAGCTCCGCCGCATGGAAAAGGAGTGGCAGGCCAAGTCACCGACTGTCCCCGCCGATCTGTGCTGGCTGTACGGCTCCTACATGGAGGACTACCTCCACGACGTGGAGATCTGTCAGCAGTTTGCCCGCCGCAGCCGCGAGCTGATGGCTCAGATCATCCTTGAGCGCACCGGCATGAACGGTCAGGATGGCTTCCACACCATCCACAACTATATCGACACCACGGAGATGATCCTGCGCAAGGGAGCCATTGCCGCCCACAAGGGCGAAAAGGTGCTGATCCCCATCAACATGCGTGATGGCAGCATTCTCGCCACGGGCAAGGGTAATCCTGACTGGAACTACTCTGCACCCCACGGTGCGGGCCGCGTCATGTCCCGCGCAGCCGCCCGCAACCAGCTCACCATGGATGAATACAAGGCGTCCATGGCTGGCATCTACACCACTTCTGTCAACACCGACACCCTCGACGAGGCTCCCATGGCCTACAAGTCTCTGGATGAGATCGTCGATGTGGTGCAGGAGTCCGTTGACATCATCGACATCATGAAGCCCATCTACAATTTCAAGGCAGCTGACTGAACTCCCGTCCGGCCAGGTGCCGGAAAGGAGTATCCCATGCAGCATGTATCTATGCCGACCGTAAACCTGGCAATGACCGGCGCAAACATCCGCGCGATCCGCAAGCAGCGCGGCTTGTCTGTGAAGGACTTGCAGGACATCTTCGGATTCGCAACCCCGCAGGCCATCTACAAGTGGCAGCAGGGCGTAACCCTTCCTACTGTTGACAACCTCGTGGTATTGGCCAGCGTCTTCGATGTTCCTATGGAGAAGATCCTGGTGATCGAGGTGGAGCAGTAGGCCCCATAAAACAGAATGTGCACGCGGAAGCGGCGTGCACTGACTGTCGTGACCAGCAGCAATCCAGCGAGCAGGCAGCTAACCTGCAGGCGCGGATTGCTGGCTGGTCTTCTTTG
>JAFTWV010000052.1 GCA_017465155.1 Clostridia bacterium | reverse complement strand
GATGAGTCCCTGGAACTGTACAACGAAGCGCTCGAATCCACCGGCACCACCAGCCAGAAATATGCTCAGTGGTCCGAGAGCGTAGCGGCAGCACACGAGCGCATGAACGCTTCTCTTGAGGCGCTGTATGCCAACCTGGTGAGCAGCGACGCACTCAAGACCTACTATAATCTGATGGCTTCGCTGGCAGACATGCTTGGTTTTGCCGTGGGTGAACTGGATTTGTGGAAGCTCTCGTTGGGGCTGGTCGCAGCGGCCGTGGTGGCTTCCATGTCCATGATGCGTATTTCCTTCCGGGATCTGAACGCCGAAATGGTCAAGACTATGGCGCTGCGTGTGGTGGATTGGTTCAAGAATCTCATTTCATCCAGCAGCAAAGCATCCCTTGCAGTGCGAGGACTCGGCGCTGCCTTCAAGGCAAGCCTTGCATTTCTTGCGGTCTCCCTGATTATCAGCGCCGTACAGGCCATTGCATCTGCCGGTGACGAATCTGAGCGAGCGGCCCGAAAGATCGAACAGATGAATGAAGCCCTCAGCGACATCTCTGACCGTCGCACCCGGCTGGATTCCATTCAATCTGAATTGGAAGGACTGCAGCAGAAAGCAGTGCTTTCGCAGACTGACTTTGCACGCCTGGTGGAGATCAAGGCAGAACTGGCAGCGCTCTCGCCGGAATTGGCTGCCAAGTATGAAGCGGAAGGTCAGTCCATGGCCACACTTTCCGGTCTGGTGCGCGATGCAGCATCTGCGTATCAGGTGCTGTCTGAAGAAGAACGCAAGGCCAAGGCAGGTGCACGTTCAGCGTATTACGATCAGACGGATGATATGTTCTATACCTGGGGCCAGTGGGGAAAGACCGATTATGAGAAAGCGGTTATCAATCGCGATGATGCACAGTGGTATTACGACAATGCCGTGAACAACTACCGTAACTATATGGATCAGCTTGACTGGTATGACGCGGATACCCGTGCAGAAATCGAAGCCTCCGACTACCATAAGCAGACCATTGCGGATTACGAGATACTGATCGCTGAGATGGAGCAGAATCTCTCAAATGCACAGGACGAACTGGACGCTCAGCTCATTGCGATCAACAAAGCGTATCAGGATGGGGCGGTTACGCACATGAAGGCGGCGCTGGACGGTATTGAGGAAGCGGATGCACGCCGGCGCGAACTGGCCTATCAGGCGCTGGATAATGCACAGGCCTATGCGGAGAAGGACGATGCGCACACCGAGGCCATGATTTCTTCTTATCTACGTGGGCAGGACAGCGTGCAACCAGTGGCCTTTGCTCAGTTTACCACAAGCGCTGAGCGGTATTTTGCTCTTCTCCAGAACGGCACGGCCAGCTACTCTGAATTGCAGGAAGCAGCTGACGAGTATGGTCAGGCTGCTATGAACGCCTTCGGGCTGGACATTACCGGCAGTCTCCAGAAAACGGTGAGTGCCATGACAAAGCAGCGGGATGCCGTGATCGGCACGCTGACCAATAATCGGGAGGCAGATTGGGCGCAGCTCATGACAAGCGCAGGCGCCTATGACAGCGTGGCCGCCATGACTGCGGTGAGTGAAGGGCTTGCCAGGACTCAGCATGACGCTGAACTGTCCGGTCAGGCCATTGAGGATCTATTTGCGATCCTGACAGACGGTGATCCGTCTGACACCTTAGCGCAGATCAATACTTGGTTGGAAAATCTCCGAGGTCAGACGGCTGATGTGACCACGGAAGCATATGCCATGTCCGAAGCGCTGACCAAAGCGATGGAGAGTGCGGCCAAAGCAACAGCCGCCAAGCCCCTGGAACAGATGGTAGCTGAGGGAGGATACAAGCAACTCACGGAACTGAGCCAGACTGGACAGATTGCTGGTCTGAACGACGATATGCTGGTGGAGCTTCTGGAGATGTATCCCGAGCTGGCTGCGTTGATCGACGAAACCACCGGACAGCTCCGCAATGACTTTGACTCCCTTTCTCCTGTGATTGAAAAGGCAAGGCTGACCTATGCAGAGTATCTTCGTTCCACGCTGGAAGCCGTTACGCAGGCCAAGAGCGATCTCGCACAGGGCGTCTTTGACCCTACCGGGTATGCCGACCTGATTGAGCAGATGCAGGCGGAAGGGTATGATCTGCTGAGCGTACTGGGCGGCGAGGATGGTGTGGTGAAGGCGCAGGCCATGCTCACGACTTTCTTTGGCCTGTACAACAACCAATTGGAGGTGACGGCGGGTCACATCGGCGTGGTTGCAGAGAGCTGGCAGGAGGCACAGCAGAAAGCACTCCAGGCGACACAGGCGGAGGAAGCTGGATTCCTTGCGCAGCTGGATTCCCTGAAAGCTGGCGAATCAGTGCTGGATTGGGATAACACGGGGCTGGTGGAAGCCTTCAGCAGCGCCTATCCTGAGATCGCCGCATGCCTGGATGAAACGGGGAAGTTTACCGGAAGCCTGGAGGAACTGCATGAAGTAATCCGAAAAGTCCATTTCGACAGCTTTGAACAAGCGGGCGAAAAGATCTCCAGCCTGGAAACGGCGCTGGAGGAATTGGGCAAGGGCAACATGGCGGATGCTGTTGGCGCACTGCCGGAGGAATACCAGACGCAGGTGCTGCCGCTGCTCAACGATCGTTTGGCGCTGGAGCAGTGGATCAATGAGGAGCTTGCTGTTCAGCAGACAGCCCAGAGGAATGCGTGGACTGCCATGACTGGCGGTGCTGCGGGATATGAGGCGTATATCCGCAAGACGGTCAATACCACGGATGATTTGACGCAGGCGATTGAGCAGGCCAAGGAAGCACTGCTGGATCAGTCCTTCTCACGCATGGAGCGCGAGGGCGGATACAGTGAGCTGCTGAGTCTGTATAACACGGGGAAGATCGAGAACTTCAATACCGATATGTTTGAACGGCTGCTGACCATGTATCCTGAACTGGTCAACATGATCGACCATGAGACGGGAACGCTGACGGCAGATCTCAGTGAACTGATTCCGCTGTTGAACAAGGCGACGTTGACCTATGCGTCAAGCCTGCGCGACACGCTTGATTCCATTACCGCTGCCAAGGACGACATGGCCAAGGGGCTCTTTGATGCTTCTCAGTATGAAGAGCTGATTGAGGTCATGGACGAGTACGGATTTGATCTGCTGTCTGTGCTGGGCGGTGAGGAAGGCATCGAAGAAGCTATGGACATGATGGATGACTTCTTCGAGCGCTACCATGAACACCTGATCGAAACCGGCGAGCATCTGGGGATTATCGCTGAGGACTGGGACACGGTGCAGGCCAAACAGGAGGAAGCACGGCAGGCTGCGGAAAGCGGCTATATGGAGCAGCTTCAGCATCTTATTGATACGGGAAGCATCTCCTTCGACAACAGCGCCATTACCGAGGGCTTCCTCAGCGCCTATCCTGCGATTGCGGCTTGTATCGACGCCACAGGAAAATTCCGTGGTAATGTGGGCGATCTGCGCAAGGAGCTGGGCAGACTCAGCTTCAAGAAGTTCACGGCCGCATCTGATGATATCGAATCACTGCAGGAAGCGCTGCAGGGCATTCGTAAGGGCAAGTCGGCGGTGGATGTGGTGTCTGGTCTGGCAGAGAGCTATCAGGAAGAGTTGATTCCAGCACTGCAGAACCGTGAAGCGCTGGAAGAACTGATTACCCAGCAGATCAATGACCAGGCGATTGAACAGCAGTATGCCCTTTGGCAGATGCAGGGCAACACGGGCAGCTTTATCAACTACTGTGCAACGGCCTATCCGCAGCTTTATAATGCGCTTGCGCAGGTCTATGGTCAGGACGTACAGAACTTCCAGACCTTCGGACAGGCGAAGGCTGCAATCGACGCGGCGGTGCGTCAGGCCATCGGCGACAGCTGGGATGGTGTATATGCCAGCGGCATAGCACAAATGGACAAGGCTGCTGCGCAGCTGGAGGCAGCTGGTCAGAGCGCGGCTGCTTCCCGTTACCGTGCTATTGCCAATGCGATGCGGGCCATCAACAACACCCGTGTGAGTGCAGGCGGCGGAATCAAGATCCCGTCCGTATCCAGCTCCGGTGGCGGTGGTGGATCATCGTCCAGCTCAAGCAAACAGCAGACAGCTGCGGACAAGATGATCGACAGAATGAGCAATACAGACGACTATGTGGATGCTCAGCGCACGATTCTTCAGCTGCAGCAGGCGTATCATGAGGCCCGCAATGAAACCGAAGCTGTCCTTCACTACATGCAGCAGGAGTATGATCTGATCAAGGATCTGCCGGAGCAGTACCGTCAGAACATGAAGGAGATCAAGGCCATGCTGGACGCCAAGAAGGCGGAGCTGGCGGCGACCTCTACTTCGGCTGATAATTACGAGACACTGGCCAATGATGTGCAGAATCTGGAGGCTGCCTATTCCCAGTATCAGCAGCAGATGATCGAGACGGAAACAGAGCTGCTTGAGCTGACGGAAGCCATGGAGGAACAGCGCAATGCCGTTCGGGATACCACCATTGAGGTACAGGATCTGATCGCTCAGGCGATTGAGGATCGCAACGCCCGCGAGGAAGAAGCGCTGGAAGCCCGCATCGACATGGAGGATGAGATCATTGCCGCCCTCCAGAAGCGGTACGAGGCGGAGCGCGACATGCAGAAGGAAGCGCTGGATGAGCGCAAGGCTGCGCTTCAGGAAGAAAAGCAGGCGCTGACTGACGCCCTCAATGATCGGAAACAGCTCAAGGAAGAACAGAGCAAGGCTGAGCAGCTTGCGCTGATGGAAGCCAACTATGCGGTGATCTCCCGCGATGCCACCCGTGCCAAAGAGGCAGCCGCTCTCTATGAGGACATTCAGGAGCTTCGTGATGAGATCGCCGAGGATCAGCTCAGCAAGCAGATCGAAGAGCAGCAGAAGCTTCTGGACGAGCAGATCGCTGCCATTGAGGAGGAGCTTGCAGGGCTGGACGAAACCTATGAGGATCACAGTACGCCTGCTGATCTGGCTGCGGAAGTGGCAGAGATTCTCTCCATGACGGATGAACAGATCATTGAGTGGCTGAAAGCACACAGCGAGGACTTTGCCGCATCGACTGCTGCAACGCAGGGAGCCATGATCGCTGGCTGGCAGGAAACACTGAATGCGATGAACGGCATTCAGGAAACCAACTGGGCTGAGGTTGAGCAGATCATGGCTGGCGGGCAGGAGGCGATCATTCAGTTCCTGCGCGACAACCTGGATGATTATCGTCTTGCCAGCAAAGAACAGGCGGAGGCTTACGAAGAAGAATGGGTTAAGGTGCTGGATCGCCTCAAGGCGCAGATGCAGTCCTTTCAGGAAACGGCGACGCTGAATCCGGGAGAAGTTCTCCAGCCCACGGTCATCAAGCTCAGTACCAGCAGCGGAAGCTCCAGCGGGTCAAGCAGCAGTTCCGGTGGCTCCGGAGGAAAGAAAAACAACAGCACGAGTACCACTTCGACTACGTCTTCACTGGCCAGCTTGCTCGCAGGCGCTGCAGCGACAATCTCCGGCGCTATTGCCGGCGCTACAGTAGCCGGTACAGTTGGCAGCGTGATCGGCGCAGCCACTGCAGCGATTGGCAGCGCTGTGGCCAGTACGGTGAAGTCCGGCAGCAGCATTACCAACGCCATCACCAACCTGTTCGGCGGAAACAGCAGCAAGAAGACAACGAACACAACCACCAATAACAGCGTGACAGTGAACGTGAACGCATCCACTGTCAAGAGTACAGCAAATACCATCAAGAGTACGATTAAGAAAAACGGGATCAGTATGACGCTCAAATGACGGGGAGAGGCTTCGGCTTCTCCCCGATTTTTCGTATATATCTACACATGGTGAATATTACCAGTTGACAAATCAGAATTGTATGGTGTATATTACATGAGAACATATGTTCCCTTTGAGGAGAAACGGCATATGGAACGTGTCATCCTGCACATAGACGCCAATTCGTTCTATGCGTCGGTTGAATGTCTTTACCGACCCCAGGAGAGAAGATATCCTTTGTCAGTGTGCGGCGATCCAGAACAGCGCCACGGGATCGTACTGGCCAGCAACGCACTGGCAAAACTGCGTGGCGTGAAGACAGGTATGGCTGTATGGCAGGCGAAACAGACGTGCCCAGGTCTGGTGGTGGTTCCGCCAGATTACCAGCTCTATCTGCACTTTTCCAAAATGCTGCGCGAGATCTACGAGCAATACTCGGACAGGGTTGAAAACTTTGGCCTTGATGAGTGCTGGGCGGACGTTAGTAACCCCGGCTTTAGTATTGAGGATGGCCGCCGATGCGCGAACGAGATCCGAAACCGTGTGAAGACAGAGTTAGGCATAACGGTTTCAGTTGGCGTGAGTAACAACAAAATCTTTGCCAAGCTTGGATCGGACTATAAAAAGCCGGACGCAGTAACCGTCATCCCGCCGGATCATTTTCAGGATATGATATGGAAGCTTCCTGCATCAGATCTCTTGTACGTCGGTCCAAAAACGACGAAGAAACTCAGGGACTGCAACATACTGACGATTGGCGATCTGGCACGGGCGTACACGCCGATGCTGGAGTACAAACTGGGCAAAAACGGCTTAATGCTGCAAGCCTTTGCAAACGGCTGGGATCGTGCACCTGTCATGCCAACAACAGCGGAAGCCGCCATCAAGTCCGTGGGCAACAGCACAACAACGCCCTTCGACATCAAGACACTGGAGGAAGCCCGGTGCGTTTACTATATGCTTGCAGAGAGTGTGGGAGCGCGCATGCGGGAGAATGGCTTCAGAGGACGTTGTATCAGTATTTCGATCCGTACGGCAGATCTGTATACCTACTCCTGCCAGAAGACGATAGATGTTCCAACCAATATCACGAGCGAGATCGCCGAGGTTGCGTGCAGGCTGTTTGCGGAGCGTTATCAACGGTATTTTCCTTTGCGAAGCGTCGGTTTGAGCTGCACTTCTCTTTCCATGGCCCAGGCTCCCATGCAGCTTGATATGTTTGACAACCACGCAAAACGGGAAAAGCTAGAGGCTGTTGACAGTGCCATTGACGGAATCCGCAGGCGTTTTGGTAATCAGGTAATCCAGCGGGGGATCGTGCTCGCAGAACCCGCCATTGCCCGAATCAATCCCAAGGACGAGCACACGATTCATCCTGTTGCATTTTTTGCAGGATAAGCGAGGAGGAATTTCATGTACTGCGACGAAATGCGTCCTAATGAGAACAAGGTCTATGTCTCTGTGATTGCGCATCACAGGCTGGATGGCGAGATTGTCCCGCTCCGGTTCAAGGCAGAGGATGGGCCAGCACAGCATATTGTACGGGTTCTTGAGTGGTGCCCGTCTCATTCTCTGAAGGCCGGCGGACAGGGTATGCGTTATACCTGTGTGCTTGACAACGGAAATACGATCTATCTCTTTCATGACCGGAAATTGTGGTTCCATGAAAAATAAGGAGGACGCAGTATGTGCGGAAGGTTCTATATCGCTTCTGAGGACTCTGCGGAAGAACTGCAGGCGATCATCGACTCACTTCAGCGAAAGACAAACGCGCCTGTCAAAACAGGTGAAATCAGACCTACAGATGATGCGCCTGTGATCGCCAACAGTAAGAGCCTGATGCCCTCACCCTTTCTGATGAGATGGGGCTATTCGCTGCGAGATCGTCCACCCGTTATTAACGCCCGAAGCGAAACAGCAGCAGACAGAGCGCTTTTCAGGGATGGCATGACGCAGCGACGCTGCCTTGTACCTGCATCCCATTACTTTGAATGGGAGCGCATTGGCAACAGGAAGATTAAGAACGCCATAAAGCCAGCGGGAAGCAGGATGATGTATATGGCAGGTCTTTATCGCATTGAACAGGGAAGACCTGAATTTACCATTCTGACCAGAGAGCCTGCAGAGTGCATCAGACACATCCACGACAGAATGCCCGTCATCCTTCCGCGTGAGGCTTTGGGTGATTGGATGAATCCTCATTATGCTGCCAACGACGTGATCAAAGCAGCAATGATGGATATGCAATTTCAGCCGGAAACCGATAACCTCCTCTCTCATCATTGGTAAACGGTATACTCATGATGAATACTGCACTGGAGAAAGCCATTTTCCACAACACCTGAATGGTTGCAAGAACAGCCAATTGACCGCTTAGATATATAGAATATGGAATGGAAAGGAGCAGCGTTTGAGCGGACGAGGGTTTTCCTTCTGCGGTACACACACAGATCAATTTGGCCTGATCTGGTCAGAACTGCCGCAGGAGATATACGCAGTAGACCATGAGATCGACTATAAGAGTGAAACCATCTCCGGCGTGCCGGGCAGTATCCCGCACGGCTTTGATGTAAAGCCCAGGGAGTTCAGGATGAAATGCGGCTTTGAAAACCTGACAGAACAGCAGCGCAGCAGGATCGGCGCATGGCTGCGGGCTGGGCGGTATGGTCGGCTCATCATGGATCACCGCCCGTATTGCTATTACAACTGTATGGTGACCAGCACCATTGAGTGGGCGGATACATTCCCGCTGCTGGATTTGCATCAGGGCACCTGTAAGCTCAGCGGATATCTGGAGTTCACGCTGACAGCCTTTGTCCCTAATGCTTACCTGCTGGAAGACCTGACGCTGAGTAGCGCCAGCCGCCAGGGTCTGCTTCCTGCAGTGCTGGATGGAACGGGGATGCTTCCAGAGCATGCAGTCCCTGGCGTGACAGATAACCATGCTCTCCTGCATCATGCGGGGAACGCATACGCCAAGCTCAATATCCTGCTGGAAGGAGTCCCTGGCGCAGAGGGTGTGCAGATCATCAATCACACTACCGGACAGAGCCTGACCATATCTGGCGATATGGGTCAGCACATCTACTACATCGACGCAGTATATGGCCGGGTTATGGAGGAGAAAGAAGAGCAGATGGCTCTGGCTTCTCATGTTCATCAGGGCGACTACATTGAGCTGGCGCCCGGCTGTCCCATAGACCGGGATCTCATATATCACCAGAATGGCAGCAGAATCAGAATTGAGAATTATACCGCCCACGCAGAAGACGTTGGGCGGTATTTTTTTCATGGCGTGTGGAGCCGAGTAATCGCTGTGCAGCAGGGCTGCCTCATCCTTGACTGTGAGGACACCGTTGACAGCGGTACGGGCATCCTGACCCAACTTAATGATGTCGAAGTCATCCGCGGTGCAGACGCCAGCCTGGAGATCTCCTTTGACTTCAAGCCAACCTTCTATTGAGGGGTGAACCGTTGAGGAAGATTGCCCTAGGGGTATATGACTACCGGGGGAATAAGCTCATTGATCTGTACAGCAACACATGCAGTTATCTGGGGGCAGCGTATGACGTAGAGATCCATCATGAGCTGGATGGAAATAAAGAACTGAGCTTCACCATCCCGGCGCGGATTCTGGATGATGCAGGCAAGTGGATGGAGAATCCGCGCAGACCCTATCTTCGAAACGAATACATCGTCCGGCTGACAGACAGCGACGAGCCGGAAGAATGGGACGAATACTTTATCTCTGAGCCTGCTGACGTTCGTACAAGCCGCGTGCTGGAGCTGGAGGTAGAGTGCGAGCATGTGTCCAAACGGCTGGCGAACAAGAACCTCTTTCTGGAACTGAAGGACGACGGCAGCGGCGTGGGCACAGCGCGTGAATTGCTGGAACGGATCCTGAAGGGCACAGGCTGGCGCATCGGCCGGATGGATTCCTTTCTGGAAGCAGACGGTGTAACGGAGAAGGTTCGCACGCTAACCTGCAGCAAAAAAACAGGGGCATACCGGATGATCGCTCAGCTTGCCGAGCTCTTTGGTGCAAGCCCTGTGTTCCATGGCAGAAGCCGTACGGTGGATCTGCTCAAGGAGGTTGGGCAGGATCTGGGCGTGGAATTCAGGTATACAAAAAATCTGGAGACCGTTCACCGTACCTGTTCTTCAGATCATGTCTGCACACGCATGTATGTGGACTATCTGGAGAGCGAACAGGGATATATCGGGATTGAGCGTGTCAACCCTTTGGGAACATCCTTTGTGCTGAACTTTTCGTACATGGAGCATCTGGGCCTCATCTCTCAGGAACAGATTGAGTACATGGCGGGCTATGCTGAAGCGCTACAGAACAATGCCACGGTGATCAAGCCACTCATTGCGCTTCTGACGGAGCAGCAGAATGTCATGAATGCGTTGGTAGGTCAGGTGGGCATTGCCAGTATGACAGTGCAAACACTGGGCGACGGCAGCTATCAATGGCAGACAGCTAACCTGTATAACCTCCAGGATGATTTTGCGATACCAGCAGGTGCAGAGATATACTGTCGTGGCGAAAGTCTGAACTGGGAGCCCTATGCAGTAGAAAGCTACGACGCGGAGGCAAAAGTCATCACCTTCGCTGAGCCAACGCAAGCAGCGATCACCAGGATGATCTGGTTTGAGACGCCGCCTGCGGGAACGCTGGGCGCGCTGCTCATTACCCTCATCGCCAAGCAAAAAGTGCTGGATAACCTGACGGCCAAGTACGAGAGCGAAACCAGTGAGGCACGAAAGGCTGTCTACTACACCAATATTGAGAAGACCTTGAACGATATCACTGCCCTCTACACGGATACAGAGGAACGGGACGGTATTGCCTCCTCCTTTGTGTATCTGGTAGAGGGCATTGCTGCGCTGGAAGAAACACAAGCCTCTGTGGACGGAGTACGATCAGCGCAGGATCAGCTTACCGCCGAGTTTGAAACGGTGATGGGCGACCTGATCAAAGACCGCATCTACGATGGTCGGGATTACAGTTCGGATCAGGAAGAAGTGCTGTATCAGGATGTGGTGGATGAGCTGGCAAAGCGCTGTTATCCCGAAGTGGAGTATGACTGCGACGTGGTTGTGCTCTCCGAAGCTGCGGGCTATGAGATTGAAGCCGTCCACATCGGTGACCGGGTGCGGCTGGTGGACAATGAGCTGGGCATTGACGATACGGGCTACATCACGGACTTTGTGTTCCGTCCCGGAAGTCATGAGCCGCCTAAGGTCGCCATCGGCAACTACCTCAAGCACTACACGGACTTCTATTCCCGCATGATCCTGACCACGCAGCAGTATCAGGACGGCAAACGGATTTATGACAGAGCAGGCATCATCCAACCGGATGGTACGATCGACAGCACAGCGCTGGAGGAATCCCTTCGCAGCGCCAATCTGAATGCTGGTATCGAAGACAGCGTCCATGTGGGCGACGACGGCGTGGTGGTGACTAATCCGCTGGATCCGGGCGGCAGTCAGCTCAAAATGGTGGACGGCGCGCTGTATTCCTCCAATGACGGCGGCCTGACCTGGACGCTGGTGCTGGATGGAAACGGCATTGCGCCGGACATGCTGGCACAGGGTGTACTGGACAGCGGAAAGCTGACCATCATGGACGGTGACAGCAAGGCTTTTATGTGGAATTCTACTGGATTATACGCGCTCCATCCACAATATCCCGATACCCACTGGATCCGTTACAGCAAAGACGGCATCGCCTTTACGCAGGATAACGGCGAAACCTATGTGTTTCAGATCTGCTGGGACGGAGTGTTATTCAGACGGAACGGCACCTACATGAGCATGGATGCTATCGTCAATGAGATTCATACCAGCGTGTCCAGTTCCATCTCTACTGCCATGCAGGAGCTGACTCCCGAGAAAATCGTCAGCACGGTGCGAACCAGCAAGGAATACCAGGCAGACCTTTCTGATAAGGCCACCAATGGAAGCGTCGAGGCTGTCAAGACAGAGCTATCCTCTCAAATGCAGCAGACAGCAGAGGATGTTATGGCAACGTTCAACCGCATTGGGCTTGCAGGCGCACAGACCGGTATCGTAAAGGCAGACATTGATGGCGTCACTGTCTCCATGCAGGATGGCGATGAGGTCACCGGCAGCTCCCGGCTGGGCGCCGAGGGGCTGACCATTTTCGATGCCAACGGTGATGCCCGCGCAGACTTTGGCTCCGGTGATAAGGCATGGATCAAGAAGCTGATCACCGAGGACATCGACTGCCCCAGTGTGGTCAAGTCCTACATCGGTAGCGGCATACTGAACCTGTTCGTTGCACCCACAGCCACAGGCGACGGCTCCGGCCGGGACAGCAGCAACAAATCCAATGGTGTGAATAATGCTTTGCGCAGCGTGCTGGGAGACGCCAAGCATGTACCATACGGCATGGACATTCAGATTCATGTGGAAGCAGGCTCCTATAACGAGCAGATCATCATCACAGGTTTCTTTGGCGGTGGAACAATCACCATCCTGTTTGAATCGGCCAATGTGATCTGGTACAGTGCGGCGCCGCACATTCTGGCCGGCAATGAGGTGAGCATCACCTTTAAGCGCAGCGGGCTTGAGGTATCGGATGTAGATACGGCAGATCAGCTGACAGGCAATGCGCAGCTGGTGGTCAGTCATACGGGCTCCTCTGTATTTGCCATCGACGCCTGTCGGTATGTGCAGATCAGCGGCGTGCGCACAAAGCAGAGCAGCAACAGCTATAATCAGTATTTTGTTCTGGCGTCCAACAGCTCCCGTGTTTCGATTGTGTTGTGCGACGTCTCCAACTGCCATTACATTGCCAGAGCCACATCCTGTGCCTATATCAGCACCCACCGCTGCTGCGGCAGCCTGCTGGTGGGATGGATGTATTCCGATGATGGAGGACAACTCTGCCGCAGTGTAGCTCCATTTTGCCCTTCCGTCATTGGAAACTCTACTGATGTGCCGGAGTTCTTTTATAGCTATGGCGCCTGGTATCCGGTGGGTGGCTTCCCAGCTGGTGAGAGCGACTTCACTGTAGAAGCGTCACGCTACAATCCCAATGGTGCAGAGTCTGGCGGCGGAACGTCGGCACCTGTGGAGCAGGTGGTATCCACCACGATCTATGCATCGGAGTATGTGTCCACCCGCAAGAATGGCGCCGAGGTGAAAAACGGTATCTGTTATCAGGGAAACTACTACGACAGCTCCGGTGCCGCTTATCCCAAGTACACAGGCTATGCCCGGTTCTACGGTGTGGCGGACTGGTGTGCAGGCGCCAGCAACATTTCCATGCGCGTGTATGTGCAGCGCCTTCAGACTGCCCACGGTAAAGGCAGCGGCGCGCAGCCATGCCTGCTGTTGCCCAGCGGAGTGGAATGGGCTTGGGGTGTTGGACTGGCCCGAAACGGCAATACGCCCACCAGCACATGGATTGAACTGCCGGATGTGCTGGTCAACTACCTTGCCAGCGGCGGTGGAGATCTGGGTGAAACGCTGACCTTTTACGCCAGCAGTACCGACGACTATATTCAGTACCAAACCAACATGATCCTTGAAATCACAGCAACCAAGGCACTGTAAGAGGAGGCTTAGAACGATTGACTGAAGTGCGGCTGTATGGCCGCAGAATTGACAAGTCGCGCCTGGAGGTAGGCGTGGCCATGGATAATCTGACGGACGAAGTTGCTTTTCTCTTTGACCCGGCAGAGAATCCTTACATTGCAGATGAGAGCAGCACGGCGTTCCTCAAAACAGACACGCTCCATGTTCCATGCAAGCTGCCCATGACGGTGGAGCGAACAGCGAATGAAGTCTGCGCTTTCCTTGCCTTCACGTCCGGAATGATTCCCTTTGAGGGCTGCTTCACCGGGCAGATTCAGATTGAAGTCGCCAATCCGCAGGGCGGCTTTTTCGTTTGGCAATCGCTGCCTTTTGAACTGATTGTTGCCCAAACCATTGACGCTGACAAAGCAGTGGACAGCCAGTTGGCTGGCGCTTACGACCAGCTCTTTGCCTTTGAGCAGGCAGAGGCCACCCGCGTGGAAGCGGAGCAGGAACGCCAGCAGAATGAGGAAAGCCGTATTGCTACCATGGAGCAGCTTCAGGGTTCACTCACCAACACCATTGAGTTGATCGAACGGATCGAGAGCACGTTAGAAGCAGATCAGCTTGGTATTGGTATAGCCTCCGCTGCAGTTAATACGGACACAGGTCATCTGCTGGTCACACTGACCAGCGGCAGGGTGCTGGACGCTGGCTATGTGGTAGGCCCCAAAGGTGACAAGGGCGATGATGGTGATGAAGTAGAACTCGCCGTACAGAATGGGTATGTGGTGTGGAAGTATACGGATGAAACCACGTACCGTCAACTGATCGCGCTTGCCGATCTGGAGGGTACGGACGGTCAGGAAGTGGAGCTGCAAGTGACCAGTGACGCCATCCAGTGGCGGCTGGGCAGCGGCGCATGGCTTCACCTGATTTCGCTGGACAGCCTTAAGAGGCAGGACGGCGCAGACGGGACAAGTTTTATCATCAAGGGCATGTATTCGACGTTGGAAGAACTGACGGCGGCTCATGCAACAGGCAGTGCAGGAGACGCCTATGCTGTTGGATCAGCCGAGAGCAACACCACCTATCTGTGGGACATTGACCAGCAAGCATGGGTGGACGTTGGCAGCATCAAGGGTGATAAGGGCGACAGCCTGACCTTTGACAGTCTCAGTCAGGCGCAGAAGGATGCGCTGTGCAAGTTCACTGACGCCAACAAAGAAAAGGTAGATCAGCTATGCGAAAGGGTTGACCAGGACGTGACCACGTCCGGCAGCCCTTCTTTTATTTCTGTCACAGCGCAGATCGTTCAGGCAGATAAGGTGATCGGCGCGGTCTATGCGTAAAGGAGCGTGAAGAATGGGCAGTCGTGTCATCACAGCGACAGTCACCAGCGGATCCAATACCGATAAAAAGGGCGGCACTTATGTAACCTTCGGCACCATCGATAGCGATACTGGTCCCGTATATGACGGTGAAGTAACATCCGCTACGCTATACATCTCCAACTATAAAACCTACTCATCTTCCTTCTATCTGGATGTCATCTACGGTGGGAACAGCGGCACAATCGTTGCGAGCACCGGCACGCTTGCAAGCAACTCGTCCAATCACAGCAGCACAGAAACGCTGGAATCGCTGTCAGATGAACTGCTGACAGCTGATGTCAGTACGCTTACCCTTGGCGTTGTGGCGACCAGCGGCACGGGCAACAAGATCAACATCCGTACAGGCTGCTATATTACTCTGACGATCAACTATGAAAACAAGTACACAGCATGTACTGCACCGACAACGGTAAAGGTTGCATCCTCTACTGTAGATGCTGGCACGACAACCACCCTAAGTTGGAGTGGCGCCACTGCAGGACAAAACAATCCGATTCGTGGCTATGTTGTCTACCGAAGCACTTCGGCCAGCAGCGGATACACGGTGCTGGAGACGGTATCTACGACCTCCTATACGGTCACCGCTCCGTCTACGATGGGGTCTACTTACTATTACAAGGTAGCAACCCTCGATACAGTGGACGGCAGTCAAACATTGAGCTCGGTGTATGCCTCTCTGACAGCCCGCACGTACACCGCATGTACAGCACCCACAACGGTGAAGGTCAGTACAACGAATGTAGCGCCTGGCGCCAGTGTAACTCTGTCCTGGAGTGGAGCGGCAGCAGGTACCAACAACGCGATCACCGGCTACCAGATCTATCGTTCGACCAGTGCCAGCAGTACCTACAGTTTGCTTACCAGCGTATCTGTCACAGCAACCTCCGGCAGCGCGACGGTGACTGCGCCTACTGCATCTGGATCTTCATACTACTACAAGGTCCTTACAGTGGGCACCAAGAGCGGCTACAACAGCGGACAGAGCAGTACTTATGCAACCCTGACCTGTTCCTATTCTGCTCCCAGTGCACCAACTACAGTGACCATTGCGGGCAGCACGTCCGCCTAT
>JAFTWV010000051.1 GCA_017465155.1 Clostridia bacterium | reverse complement strand
TGCATCTGCGCGCTGCACCGAATACGGATGCGGCGTCGCTGGGGCTATATTTCACGGGTGCGCAGGCGACGATCCTGTCTGCTGCAGGCGATGGGTGGCAGAAGGTGAGCATCGGTGCAGAAACGGGTTACATGCTGCAGGAATACCTTGTGCCGGTTATGCCTGTGGGAGATGCGGTATACTGTCTGGTAGACAACCCGCACAGCACCTGGGTGAATCTGCGCAGCGAGCCGTCGATGAAGGCGGATATCCTCAAATCGGTCGATATCGGCAGATGCGTGGAGCTTCTGGGCGAGACGGCGGCAGGCTGGAGCTACGTCATCTACGAAGGGCGGACCGGCTATATGGTCACCGATTATCTGACCCGTCAGACGAAGGTGGCGACGGAGATCCTTGGCACTACGCCGGATGGAGATTACATCCACCGATGCATACCCGGAGACGGCGCGCCGCCGGTCTATTTCACGGCGATTGAGAAGAATCCGCACATCAGGCGTGAGGACGTGAACTTCGACGGATATGACGATCTGGTGATCCATACGGCGCTGGGCGCGAGCAATTTTTTTGCGGAGTTCTTTGTCTATGATGAAGAACAGCGTGCGTATGTCCGGGCGGAGCATGCGGGGATCGATACCGGGATCTGCAACTATACTCTGTTTCCGGAGCAAGGGCTTGTATATGCCAATGTGAACAATGGCTATGCAGGCGCGCTTCATGAGAACTACCTGTTTCGATGGGAAGGGAATAACCTTCGTTTGATCCGCCGGGCTGTATCTGCGGAGTGGACAGAATACAGCTATGCCGGCCCGGAATGGACGATGGTGACGCACGGAGATGTTCTGCAGATTACCGTCACGGATTATCCGGAACAGCAGGAGGGCGGAACGGTGCTCTGGGAGCATATGATCAGTCTGGAGGACACGGAATATCGCGACATTTTTACCGAGGAGAACGAGGCTCTCTGGCAGGGCCTGCGATAACACAGATGCAGACAGGAGGACATCACATATGAACAAGTGGGACAGCCGGTTTATGCAAATGGCGCATGTCATCGCTCAGTGGACGAGCTGCAATACTCCGGGGCGCGCCATCGGCTGCGTCATTGTGAAGGACAAGCGCATCATGACCACGGGCTACAACGGTGCGCCTGCCGGACTGAAAACATGTAAGGAACGGGGCGAATGCCTGCGCAGAAAGCTGGGGATTGCATCCGGTACCCGCGCGGAGGTCTGCTATGCCATTCATGCTGAGCAGAATGCCATCATTCAGGCGGCAAAGCTGGGCGTGTCCATCGACGGTGCGACGCTCTACTGCACGCATCAGCCCTGCAGCGTATGCGCAAGGATGATCATCAATGCCGGTATCAGGCGTGTGGTGTATCAGGAGGGCTATCCGGATACGTTCACGCTGGAGCTGTTTGAGGAGGCGGGCGTGCTGCTGGAGCGGTTTGATCCGGAAGCTGCGCCGCCGGTGGCGTAAGAAGCATGGAAACAAGGGAGAAGGAGCTGCGTCATATGCTGTGTCTGCTGCCCCAGCCGCGCTGCCTGAACATGGAGGACGGCATATTTTTCATTGGACTGCATACAAGGATCGTACTGTGCGGAGCTGCTTCCGGGATGGCGCGTACGGCGGCTGCCCAGCTGAAGGCAGAGATCGCTTCCGCATGCGGCGTGGACCTGGCGATAACGATTGGCCAGCCGGACCGCGAGGACATATGCCTGTCTGTGGGCAGCGGAAGTGAGGAGCAGGGGTATATGCTGCGCATCACGGCGGCCAATGTGGTTGTCCAGGGAAATGATGATGCAGGACTCCTGCACGGTGTACAGACGCTGCGGCAGATTATCCGGCAGCGCGCATGGAGACTTCCGGCGCTGACCATCGAGGATGCACCGGCGTTGCCGGCACGCGGCTTTTATCATGATGTGACGCGGGGACGCGTGCCGACGCTGGACTGGCTGAAGCAGCTGGCGGACGAGATGTGTCTGTACAAGCTGAATCAGCTGCAGCTGTATGTGGAGCACACCTATCTGTTCCGCAATCTGACGGAGCTGTGGCATATCGGCACGCCGCTGACTTCAGAGGACATCATGGCGCTGGACGATTACTGCGCAGCGCGGGGGATTGAGCTGGTGCCCTCGTTGTCCTCCTTTGGGCACCTGATGGAGCTTCTGCGGACGAAAACATACCGCCATCTGTGCGAACTGCCGGATGTGGAGGCGCTGCCCTCCACCATGCCCAACCGAATGCAGCACCACACCATCAATGCCTCCGACCCGGAAGCGCTGTCGTTGATAACGGAGATGATCGGGGAGTTCATGGTGCTGTTCCGCTCAAGGAAGTTCAACATCTGTGCGGACGAAACCTTCGACCTTGGCAGGGGCCGCAGTCAGGAGACGATGGCAAGGCTGGGAGAACGCGGGTATTATACAGGCTTTGTCAAGCAACTGTGCGAATATGTCGTATCCCAGGGGCGGCAGCCGATGTTCTGGGGCGATATTGTGGTGCGCTTTGCCGATGTGCTCAGGGAACTTCCGTCGGGTACGATCTGCTTGAACTGGGGTTACAGCGCCGATGTGCAGGAGGAAAGCACACGGATTCTGGCGCAGAGCGGCGCGCTGCAATATGTCTGTCCCGGTGTGAACGGCTGGAACCGCTGGATGCCTCACATGCGTGTCAGCTGGGAGAATATTCGCCGCATGGCTGCCTATGGACGCACATGGGGCGCAGTCGGAATGCTGAACACGGATTGGGGCGACTACGGTCATATTAACGATCCGCGGCTGTCTCTGCCAGGCATGATCTACGGAGCATGCGCGGCCTGGAATGGCGAGCTGCAGCCCTTCGAGGAAATCAATGAAGATATCTCCCGTTTGGCCTACGGAGATCGCAGCGGACGCGTGGTGAGCTGTCTGGCCAGGTTGTCAGAGTGCGAAGTGTACAGCTGGCGGAGCATTGTCAGACACAAAGAATGGATGCAGGGGACGCTGGAGGAGAAGCGCGATGCATCGCCGATTGGACTTACGGATGAGGAGCAGCTTGACGCTGCGGATGCGCAGCTTCAGGAGACGATGGCAGGGCTGCAGGAGGCATGCCTGCACATGGATGCAGCGATGCGCCCGATGCTGGGCTGCTGGCTTCTGACAGGCGAGGCGGTGTCGTTATGGAACCATGCAGCGCATGAGGTATGCGCAGGCCGGAAGAATGCGGCGCTGGCCATGCGGCTGGAACGGTGGCTGCATATGTATGAGCAAATGTGGCGGATTGTGTCCCGCGAGAGCGAATTGTGGCGCATCAGGGATGTGGCGGCGTGGTATGCCGATCAGCTCAGGTGAACGGCGCTCTGAACGCAGGATGAAGGGATTCTTGGCAACATAAACGCACCCGCGCGGCGATGCATGCTGCGCGGGTGCTGTTTATATGAGGTTACTGCGGGCGCGTCTTGCCAAGGAAGCAGAAGGCCAGCGCGCCGGGGCCTGTGTGGGCGCCGATGACCGGGCCGATGTTCTCAATACGGACATCCATATCGGGCAGCTTGACCTTGATCATGTCGGCAAGCTTCTCAGCTTCTGCGCGTGCATCGGCGTGGAGCAGGATGGCGGGAGCTTCCTTCTGATCGACGATATTTTCCACGGCTTTGTCGACAATGAAGCTCATGGCCTTCTTGCGGCCGCGAACCTTGGCGGTAGAGTCCAGCTTGCCCTCAAGGGTTTCCACGAGGATCGGCTTGAGGTCAAGGAGCGTGCCGACTGCTGACACGGCGGGAGAAATGCGGCCGCCGCGCTTGAGATACTTCAGATCGTCCACGGTGAAGAATGCCTGGGCGCGGAGCTTGTTGTCTTCCACCCACTGGGCAACCTCCTCAATGGGCTTGCCGGCACGGTAAAGCTCATGGGCTTTGAGGACGAGGATGGTCTGGGGCGCAGAGATGGACAGCGTATCAACGATGATCAGCTTGCGCTCCGGATACTTTTCCAGCAGCGCGTCACGGGCCGCGCGGGCTGCGTTGATGGTCATGGACAACTGGCTGGAGAAGGCGATGAACAGAATGTCCTGTCCCTTGGCCAGATAGGGCTCGAAGTATTCCTCATACACCATCTCGTTCAGCGCGGAGGTGGTGGGCATTGCGCCGGCGCGCATCTTGTCATAGAAGGTCTTGGAATCCATCGTCTGGCCAAGATCGTCAAAGTACTCCTTACCGTCCAGCGTGTAGGGCATATACACGACAGGAATGTCATACTGCTGCTTAAGCGCGTACGGCAGATCGCTGTCGCTGTCGGTCATCAAAATGTAATCCTGCATGGCGTACCTCCTGAAGATGAATGCGAATGAAAAATGAAAAGAATATGAACAGAGATACCATGCCCATTGTATACTGAATGAAGAGAAATTGCAACCCAAATTGTTTTGAATTTCAAATTGGTTTTGTGAGAAGCATCATTCCTTTGGGCGCGGCTTGAAAACAAGGGCTGTGACAGAGCCGAAAAAAACGGCGGCTGCAATGCCGGCAGCAGTGTTTGTCAGACCTCCGGTGAAGGCGCCCATAAAGCCGATCTCCTGCACGGCTCGCTTTACGCCGGTGGTCAGCGCGTGGCCAAAGCCTGTCAGCGGTACAGATGCACCTGCGCCTGCGAATTGTGCAAGCGGTCCGTACAGTCCGATGGCGCTGAGGAATACGCCGGCAACGATATAGCCCACCAGAATGCGGGCAGGGGTCAGCTTTGTTTTAAGGACAAGCAGCTCGCCGATGGTGCAGATTGCGCCGCCGACAAGGAAGGCCTTGAGCAGATTGACCGCGATGTTCATGCATCCGCCTCCAATACGATGGCATGGGCAATGCCGGGAATGGTGCCTCCCTGCTGGCTGCTGGTGGGGGAAAGGAGCGCTCCGGTGGCCATGAAAAGAATGCGGTGCAGCGTTCTCTCCCGGAAACGGCGCATGATGTGGCCGTTGAGTACCACTGCAGAGCAGCCGCAGCCGCTTCCGCCTGCATGGACGTCCTGTTCCTTGTCGAAGATGGCCAGGCCGCAATCCATGTATCGCGCTGCATCCAGAGGAAGTCCTCGTTCCTGCATCAGGGTCAGCAACACGTCATGCCCTACTTGCCCAAGGTCGCCGGTGATGATCAGATCATAATCGGCGTAACCGCGGCCTGTGTCGGCGAAATGCCGGGCAAGGGTATCGGCGGCTGCAGGAGCCATGGCTGCGCCCATGTTGTTTGCGTCCTTGACAGCCATATCCACAATGCGTCCGATGGTTGCGTGGGTGCAGCGGCAAAGAGTGGGCAGCGTATCATCGCTGCTGACGAGGGCAGACCCGGCGCCGGTGACGGTCCACTGGGCAGTGGGCGGTCGCTGGCAGCCGTATTCCAGCGGAAAGCGGTACTGACGCTCGGCTGAGCAATAGTGGCTGCTGACGGTGCACAGAGCATTGCGGGCATACCCGCCGTCTACCAGCATGGAAGCGATGCACAGGCTCTCGGCCATGGTCGAGCAGGCTCCGTAAAGGCCGAGAAAGGGAATGTGCAGCTCCCGCGCAGCCATGGCTGAGGCCATGATCTGGTTGAGAAGATCGCCGCCGAGGGCGATATCGACTTGCTTACCGGTCAAGCCTGCTTTGCGGATGCAGGCGTCTGCTGCGGCAAACTGAAAACGGCTCTCTGCTTTTTCCCATGTTTCTTCGCCGAACAGATCGTCTTCGATGATTGCGTCAAAGTCGCTGGACAAGGGGCCTTCGCCTTCCTTTTTTCCGGCGATGGCTGCACTGGCCGCGATACGCGGACGGCTGGGGAGCAGGATTGTGGACTGACCGATTCGGTTCGGGGACATCATAGAGGCGCCTCCTTGCTGTATGGTTACCATGGAAACAGGGCATAGAGGATGCCCACGACGACCGATGCGCTCGTACCCCATACCAGTACCGGCCCGGCGATAGTGAACAGCTTCGCGCCAAGGCCGAGCACCATGCCCTCGCGGCGGAACTCCATGGCCGGAGAAACCATGGCGTTGGCAAAGCCGCTGATGGGTACGAAAGCGCCTGCTCCGGCATATTGACCAATCTTGTCAAACACGCCTATACCGGTCAGAAGAGCGGTCAGGAATACGAGCATCGTGCTGGCGAAGGTGGAGGCGGCTGTGCTGGTCATATTCAGCCACGAAAGGCCAATCTCTATGAATATCTGTCCCAGACAGCAGATCGCGCCGCCGACCCAGAAGGCCCGCAGGAGCCCCTGAAGCATCGGCGATTTGGGAGAGAGGCGATCAACCAGCTGGCTGTAACGGTCAAGCTGCTGCTGACGTGCCGGCGAGGGCTTCGCGTTTTTGTCAAACATGGGATGCCGCCTCCTTCCGGGGACGGTGCGCGCTGCGGTCCTTCGCGGGACGGAAACGGGACTCCCTGTCGGCGGGGCGGGGCTGACGGATCAGGATATACTGTGGTGATCCAAAACGCTGCATCATTTTTTCCCTCCTTCATTCAATAGGTGAAAACCAGGGATGCAAGCACTGCGCCGATACCCTTGCCAATCATCATGATCCAACGGACACCGGCGGATACGTCGCCCAGCCGGAAACGACGCATCAGCACCGGCGCGACCTCAAGGATCTCGCCTAACGCAGAGGCCAGCATACCAACGAACATGCCGCCGAACAGGAGGCCAGCGCTGCCTGCCCATTCCGGCAGGTGTAACGAAAAGCCGAGGGCATTGTGAAAAGCGGAGAGCAGGAGCCCTGTGCAAATCGCCCATGTGAGAACACAGGGTGACGCGGCCTGCAGCCGGTCCTGCACGCGGGCGGGAATCAGCAGCACGCACCAGACACAGCTGACCGCTACGGACATGGCGGCGCCGCTGAACAGCCCAATGGTGATGGCGATGAGCTTATTCAATATCCCGTCCCTCCGTTTTTTCCATATCCTCCTGATATTCGGTGAGCTTGACCTCCAGTGGCGTGGTGGCAGAGCGGGCGGGCAGAGCGTAGAATACGGCTACGCCCAGCGCGACGCCCAGCGCATAGGGGATGGTGATGAGTCCGGCACTGGCGGGTTCCTCGCCGGTCAGTGCCTCGTAGACGGCGTATTGTGCCTGAGGCATATCTACGTCCGAATGGAACCATGCCAGTCCAAGAGCGCCTCCGATGCACAGGATGAGGAAGGCAGCGGCAGTCCGCAGCGGACGGGTCAAGTCGCGGGCAGAAGACCTGACACGGTGGACGTAGCAGATGTCCGCGCCAAGAAGTGTAATGGCTTCCTGCGGATATGCTTTCCGGAGTGCGCGGGTCACGGCGATGGCCTCCAGCTTCCATACGCCCTGTTCCTCAGGGCAGGGCAGGGGGAGATTTTCGGCGCCGGAGGGCGCGATGAGCCGCGCTGCATCGCCAAGATGGAGCGTCTGCCCCATTTCAACCTTGGCGCGGTTGCTCAGCTGGATGTAGATCATGGGCAGACACCTCCGTAATGGTCAGGCTGCGACGGAACCGGCTTCGAGCTGCATGACCTTTTCCAGAAGCACCTCGCGGCCGGTGATGGCGTCGATGAAAATGATGTAGGTATCGTCCGCCCAGGCGACGGTAAACTGCCAGCAGAGCCTTTCCTGGTTGTTGACGGGCAAAAGGGCCGGACGAACACTTTGTTCAGTCAGATGTGGCGAAAGTGCGGCGCGGGCTTCCTCTGCGGTCAGCAGCGGCGCAGACAGCTTTCTGGGCGTATGATTTTTCCAGTAATTACGGGCTTCGATGCCGACAACCTCCGCTGTGTCCATGCGTACCTGCACCAATACCCGGTCGGGCCAGACGAGAACACCGTCCTGTACATGCACGAAGGTCAGCACACAGAGGCCATCGTAGAGCTGGGTGTACATGGGACTCATGCTGGCAAAGCCTCGGGAGCGAAGGAAATCAGCAGCGGCCTGTGTGCAGTCTTCGACGGATTTTTGTACGGGAAAGGATGCTGTTTCAGGGGACATCAGCAGCACCTTGCCGCCCCGCTGGGTGATCTCAAGATTCAGCTGTACGTCGCTGGTCTGGATGATCACGCCAAAGGCGGGCAGCGCGCCGGAGGTGTCGGGAGCCGGCGCAACCTGCGCTACCCGGGACTCGCCGACGAATTCCTTGGCGATCTGCAGTGCTTGTCCGCTGCCAATCTCCTGAGAGGGGAGTCCGCGGTAGCTGACAAGCTCAGCGGCAGTGGGCGGGCTGGTGAGGGCGGTGGAAGGGAATGCAGCAGTGAGAGACTTGCCGCTCAGCAGTTCCTGCCGGGCCAGATCCAGCTCGGCATGAAGGAGTCGAAGGTCAGCGACCATGGCGGACAGATCGTCAGAGACGGCAGATGGGTTTGAAAGGTGCGATGCAAGCGTGCCTGAAAAATGGGAAAGCCAGTCGAGAACCGGCGCGATCAGCTCCTGTGAGGCGGGAAGCGCGGACAGACTGTGGCGTGCGCGGTCTGCAAACAAAACGGCCTGATGAAGCAGCTCTGCGCGCTGAAGTGCGTCGGCGGAAAGAGTCAGCTTGTCCATGGCCAGCGAAAGGGCCTGAAGCTCTTCGGCAGTTTCGGACACGGCGAAGAGTGTCGATTCCTGCAGGGTGTGCTCGGCGGCTTCGGCGCGGCGCATCTGGGATGACAGAGAAATGATCAGCGTCAGGATGAGGACGCCCAGTGCGATGCAGATGATCCACTTTTTCATTGTGTTCACCTCAGATGGCGAAGGCATGCTGGCCGATGGTCAGCTGCACCTGCCGCGTCCAGATCCACTCGTTGGTGGCTGTGTCGGGATTATAGTAGTAAAGACAGCCGCCGGTCGGATCCCAGCCGTTGAGAGCATCGCGGGCAGCACGGATGCAGCTTTCGGTGGGCGTCATGTCGAACTGTCCGTCCCATACTGCATCAAAGGCGCCCTGCTGGAAGATCACGCCGCTGACAGTGTTGGGGAATGCGCTGCTCCGCACCCTGTTGAGCACCACGGCTGCGACGGCGACCTGTCCGATATAGGGTTCGCCCCGGGCTTCGCCGCTGACAAGCCGGGCCAGCAGAGAGAGCTCGGTTTCCCTGTAAAGCGGCGCTGAGAGGCTGCCTGTCAGGCTCAGGCCCATGGCGGAGGCTGTGGCGCTGCCGACGCGGCCGTCGACGGACAGTCCGTTGCGACGCTGGAAGGAAACCACCGCGTTGTAGGTGCCGCGGCCGAATACGCCGTCCACGTCACCGCGATAGTATCCCCATTGCCGGAGCGTCTGCTGGACAAGCGCCACGCGTTCTCCGCGGCTGCCGAGGGATAGAATGGGCGCGCTTTTGCCGGGAAGGATGCAGAAGGTCAGGAGAAGCACGAGCAGTACGGCAGCGATTCGTCTGATGCGGGTCATCGCGGTCAAGCCTCCTCTGCGGTGATCAGGGGCTGATGAAAGAGCGCTGCCCAAAGGGCTTCCAGCGACCAGTCCCAGCACACTCCATCGTTGGGAGTGCCGCCGGGTACAAGGGCAAACCGGATGGAAAGCTCCGGATCAAGCAGGCCCCACCAGTTCCGGCCCTGTGCGTCGCCGAGGAAGATCATCAGCGCGGGATAATGACCGGCAGGGAGGGTGATGCTGCTCAAGAGACGGGCGTCAAAATAGAAGGTGTCCAGCTCCACGCGGACGTCGCCTGAAAAACCTTCGGCGCGTGCAGCGTTGACGGCTGCTTCGGTCAGCTCGGGCAGGAGTGCACGAGCATTGTCCTGCATGGTACGGCCGTCTTGGGGCGCATGGACGCGATAGCAGGCCTGCACAGCGTCCCGGACACACAGCTTGATGCGCTGCATCTCGTCGGTATCGTCCTGCGCGACAACGTGAAAACGGAGCATCTCTCCGGTTTTGAACCAGGTGGTCAGGGTCAGCTGGGGGATGGATACGCCGCTGAGCAGCAGCTGCATGGCGGTGAGAACGCTGATCAGGGGTTGGAGCATGGGTTGTTCCCTCCTTGTTCGGGTCAGTTTGTATAAAAAAGCATGCCCGCAGCAGGAAAGGTTTATACAGTTCTGTCAATAATCAGCGGAAGCTTCGTGTTCGCCTTTACGCAAACAGCGAAATGTGATAATATGATGAGGGTTACTGATGATGATGTTCCGGAGGATTCCGGAGAAATGACAGCGCGCAGCTGTTGCTGCCTGCTGTGATGGAGGTATTTCATATGATGGACCAATGGTCGAACCGGTATGCGAATGGCCGAGGCGGCGTTCGCGCGGCGGATCACGCGCTGGCGGACCGCGTGCGGAACATTGCGCTGATTCTGCTGACGGTGGCGCTGCTGGGCGTGGGCATTGCAGGCGGACAGGCCATCGCCTTCCGGGCAGGCTGCCGCACCACCTTTATTAACCGGATGCAGACGGAATGCAGCTCGGCCCTGTCTCAGGCAAACACCCTCAGCCGCAGCGGCGGTGCGGATTCCTCGGCGATGCTGGGCAAGATCCGCGCCAACATCCATGCGGTGGACACCGTCAACGCGATGAGCAATACGCTCTACGGCAGCTATGTCGTATCGACAAGCACCTTTGCGGACATGTATGCGATTATTGACAGCTACTCCAACAAGCTCAAAAACGGCGTGACGACCATCGAGGAGCAGACGAATCTCGTCAATTCTCTTACCGCGCTGCAGTCGCTGCTGTCGGAGTCGAAGTGACGGCAGTTTACAGTTGTAACACTTCCATCAAATTGGAAAAAAACAGACCTCTGCATCGTCTGATAAGTGACGGCGCAAGAGGAAAAGCGTTCCTCCGGCAGATAAACCGGCCGCGGGGAGCGTTTTTTGATTTGGTGAAACATCTGCGCCGATTAACCGGAAAAGCGAGGTTCATATGGTATGAAGCGGTTGTGGCTGAGATGGCTGGCGATGACGCTGTGCATGTGCGTGCTGACAGGCGCTGCGCAGGCGGCAGATGCGACAGTCATGGCGCAAAGAGACTCGGATGAGGCGATACGCGTGACGCGGGACGTCCTGAGCGTCGGGGATGCGGCATATTTCAGCATCTACACAGATGACGGCGGAGAAATCTGGTATTGGCAGGAGGAAATGACTCGCGCTGAACGATTGGCGTCGGGCCTGACCTTTACCAACAATTACAACAGCATAGAGCATGCCCTGCAGAAGGCTGAGGAAGCGCGGGCGTCCGGTGCGGCGCAGGTACCGGATGTGGTGCATGCGGTGGCGGAGATCGTCTCCGATGGTGAGAAGCTGTACGGCATCAACGACCTCAACGGGCTTGTATTCACCATACGCATCGAGAACGGCGAAATCCTCTATGATGACGTAGTGACGCTCAAGGATGTTTCTCCGATGTACCATGGCTATGATGATGCAAGCTGGTATTGGAGTCCGCTCAACGTATGCGTGGCGGATCATCAGCTGCTCTGGCATACCCGGTATGAAAAGCGGGATGGAACGGATGGATACACATACTGTCTGATGATCTGGGATCTGAAAGACGGCAGTCTCCGCAAGGCGCCGATAGACGAGCCGCAGGCTGTCGCAGCATACAGGGATGGTCAGGTGCTCGTGCTGACGCAGAAGCCGGATGAGAAGTATGATTATGTGGTGAATGTGTACAACCCGTCAACGGATGAGATGACGGCTGTGGGTGAAATCACCGGGCGTACGTCTTCGCTGCGGAGGATTGTATATTCACCCCGTGCTGATGCGCTGCTGTATCAGGATGGTAACCGCATCATGGGCATGGAAGCCTTTGGCGAAGCGGTGCAGTATGCCTATATGCCCGGTACAAACGGAACCGGACTGGCTGTTGTGGGTGATTCCATTGTGGTGGATTATTCCTCCTGGACAGCTGCGCGTACGCTGACGAAGGGGTACACTGCGGAAGACTGCGTGCGTACATTCAATGCGCCCATTGGAACGGGAAGGGCGTTTTCGGAAGAGTATCCGGCTATTCCTGTATTTGGAGCGGATGATTACGCGCTGGAAGACGCCGACGCTGACGCATATGTGGAATACATGACCAATGGCACAGAGATTCCGGATGTGGCGCGTTTGGGGTACAACAGCGGCCTGTTTGATCAGCTGGTGGACAGCGGCGTAATGCGCGATCTGTCCGGCAATGAGGAGATCGCTGCGTATGTCAATGCACTGTATCCAGCCTATCGGGAGCTGGTCAGCAGGGATGGGGCGATCTACGCTGTGCCGACAATGACCTCGTCCTACGGCGGATTCTATATCAACAAGAAGGTTATGCAGGACATGGGACTGACGGAGGCGGACATTCCTGCGAATCTTGCGGATCTGTGCGCTTTTGCCGAGCGCTGGAACGATGAGTATGCTGCGCTGTATCCTCATTATACGCTGCTGGAATATACGGAAGATTACAGGGAGCGCATCTTCCATCTGATGCTGGAGGGCTGGTATGGCTATTGTCAGGCGAATGATCAGCCGCTGCACTTTGACGATCCGGTGTTCCGTACCATGCTCAAAGCACTGGACGACATGAATATCCGGGAACTGGATGCATCCATGCAGACGGAAAACCCGGAGGTATCAGATTACAAACAGGGCCTGATCTGGGATCATTGTCAGCTGGTAGGCAATTTCGCTTCCTATATGGAGGATTACAGCGACCGGGTTTTCCTGCCTATGACGCTTACGGCGCAGACGCCTTTTGCTGCGAAGGTTGATAATGTGACGCTGTGGTACGTCAATGCGCAGTCTGCCCATGTGGAATATGCAGAGGCATTCATTGAAAAGCAGATTGAGCTGATAACGGATAAATTCCGTCGTGTGCTGCTCAGCACATGTGTTGAGCCTGTGGAAAACCGTGGCTATGCCGAGCTTCTGGCGACAGAAAACGAAAAGCTGGCAGCGATGGAGGCACAGAAAGACTCGGTCAATCCTGTGACGGCAAAGCTGCTGGAAGCTGCGATTCAGAGTCAGCGTGCATACATGGAGAAGGAGGTGGAAAAGAGCAGATATACCATCACGCCTTCAGCCATTGAGAATTATGTGAAGGTTATTGCGCCGGCCGTGTATATGTATGTGCCGAATGAGCTGGAAAAGGACGAGACGCTCATGGTGCTGATGACGTCGCTCTGCCATGCATATGTGGACCGGGAAATCACGATGGAGGCGTTCATATCAGGTGCGGAAGCGATCCTGACGAAAGCAGAGTAATCAACGGGCGGCTGGTCGGATGACCGGCTGCCCATTTTGCGGTTGGAAGGCAGGAATCTGGCTGCGATGCGGAGAATGAATGCTTCAAAACAAAGGACAAAAGGAGTACTGCCATGAGTATCATACGCCCCATGCGCAATGACGATCTGCTGGACTACAAGCGCCTGTGTTCCATATGCTATACATATACGGACACGGCTCAGCCGGAAACGCTGCCGGAGGAACTGCTGCGTATCCGTATGGGCGCTTTTGATGAGTCGGGCAGACTGCTCAGCGCGATGATGCAGATTCCTTATGAGGTCCGCTTTGCGGGGGAGACGGTCAGGCTTGTTGGCATAGGCGGAGTTGTGACAGATCCGACAGCGCGAGGGCAGCGTTGTGTACGCAAGCTGTTTGAAGAGGGCTTACCCCGGCTGCATCGGGAAGGGTATGTGTTCAGTGCGCTGTATCCATTCAGCCATCAGTTTTATCGCAAGTTCGGCTTTGAGTGGGCGGAATTCCGGCGCGAGGCAGAGTTGCCGCGTACTTCGCTTCGTACTGATCTGCAGCAGGCAGAGGAGATTATTCGCGTGCTGCCGGATGAAGAGGATATGGGAATGCGCGATGTTTATGAAGCGTACATAACGGACAAGTACCTGTCTGTCATCCGGACGGAACAGATGTGGCAGGATCTGCGTAAGGGTACACCGTGGGAAAGTCTGAAGCACGCCTATGTTTTGAAGGCAGATGGCAGGACTGTCGGTTACTGGATTGGCATGATACACAAGGAGAACGGGCACCGCACGCTGCATATCAAGGACATGGCATGGACATGCAGGCGAGGGCTGGAGGGAATATTCAGCATGCTGTGCGGCATGAATGAGATCGACACTGTACATATGCGCACGTATGGGGACTTCGATCCGCGCATGCTGGTGAAGGAGCCTTCCGATGTGAGCTGGAAAGGATGCTGTGAGGGCATGGTGCGTGTGGTCAATGTGGAACGTGCACTGGCGTTGATACCTGCGCCGCCGCTGCCGGGAATGCTGACGGTCAGCGTAACGGATGAGCAGATTCCGGATAACAATGGATACTTCGCTGTGAATTGCGACGGATATTCGCTCTCGGTTGAGCGGAGCCAAAGAACTGATTATGATTTGAGTTGTGATATTCAGGGGTTGGCTGCGCTGGTGGCAGGGCGGCAAAGTTTTGATACGGCGGTCAGTGATGGGGTGGCGAAGATGACGAATGAAAGACGACGCAGATTTGCAGCTATGCTATTCGGAAAACACGATCTACATATGAATCACGATTTCTGACGCAAAGGACTATCTGGTCTTCGCACACGAACGGAGCATATGACGAAATTGTTCGGGAATGATCGAACCAAAAGGAAACGAGACGAGAAAAGCGTTCGGAAAGTCCAAAAGTTCTGAAAAAAACGCAGAAAAAGTGAAAAAAGGTGTTGACAATTCTTTGGGGTGATGATATTATGTACAAGCTGACTCGCGCGGGACACCGCAAGAGCGGCGACTGAACCTTGAAAACGATACAGAACAAGAATAACGCAAACAAGAGACAGTAATTCCCAATGAGTTGAGCTTGGTCGGTAAAACCGATTGAGG
>JAFTWV010000001.1 GCA_017465155.1 Clostridia bacterium | reverse complement strand
CGTTGCTTCAGGCGTGGGCACTTCCGTTGCCGTTGGGACAGCCGTCGGGGACACTGCTGCCGTTGCGGTCGGCGTGGGCACTTCCGTTGCCGTTGGGGCAGCCGTCGGGGACACTGTTGCCGTTGCTTCAGGCGTGGGCATTTCCGTCGCCGTTGGGGCAGCCGTCGGGGACACTGCTGCCGTTGCTTCAGGCGTAGGCATTTCCGTTGTGGAAGCAACTGCCTGCTCCGTCAGCATCGGCGGCTGCATCTGTGCAAGGAGCTCTGCATAGTAATCTTTTCCTGCCTTGCGATCCTGGAGCTCCTGCATCGCCAGACAGCACAGGAACACCGCTGCCGCAAGGCACAGCACCATGATCAGCGCGGCAAGGCGCTTCTTCTTACTCATCACGATCCCGCTCCGGACGAAGGATAATCCGCAGCATCAAGCCTGCGACCAGCACCAGCACAGCAGCGCCGCCTAAATAGAACATCCAATAATCCTCCACGCCAGTGGGCGGGAGATCCGGGTCGGGCGTGGGACGCACCGTCGGTGCAGGCGTGACCGTTACACCGGGAACGGGCGTGACCGTCACATCAGGGACAGGCGTGACTGTCACGTCAGGCACAGGTGTGACCGTCACATCAGGCACGGGCGTCACCGTCGCATCAGGTGCAGGCGTGACTGTCACATCAGGCACAGGCGTAACCGTCGCATCGGGTACAGGAGTGACCGTCACGTCGGGGATCGGCGTGACCGTCGCATCAGGCACGGGCGTCACCGTTACGTCAGGGATCGGCGTCACCGTCGCATCAGGCACGGGGGTGACTGTCACATCAGGGATCGGCGTGACCGTCGCATCAGGCACGGGTGTCACCGTTACGTCAGGAATCGGCGTAACCGTTGCATCGGGCACGGGCGTAACCGTTACGTCAGGAATCGGCGTAACCGTCGCATCAGGCACGGGCGTGACTGTCACGTCAGGGATCGGCGTAACCGTCGCATCAGGTACAGGCGTGACTGTCACGTCAGGGATCGGCGTAACTGTCGCATCAGGCACGGGCGTCACCGTTACATCAGGTACAGGTGTAACCGTCACATCGGGGACAGGTGTATTCGTTGTGCCGGGAAGCGGCGTAACCGTTACGTCTGGGACAGGGGTAACGGTCACACCGGGGTGCGGTGTAACCGTCACATCAGGCACAGGCGTGACCGTCACGTCAGGGAGCGGCGTAACCGTTACGTCGGGAATGGGCGTAACTGTCACGTCAGGAATCGGCGTAACCGTCGCATCCGGCACAGGGGTAACCGTTACGTCGGGAATGGGCGTAACCGTCACATCGGGGACGGGGGTGACAGTCACGTCAGGAAGCGGCGTAACCGTCACATCAGGGACGGGGGTGACTGTGACATCCGGAAGCGGCGTAACCGTTACATCCGGCACAGGGGTAACCGTTACATCCGGAATGGGCGTAACCGTCACATCAGGTACAGGCGTGACTGTGACATCCGGGAGCGGCGTGACCGTCACCTCGGGCACAGGCGTAACGGTTGCCTCCGGCGCAGGGGTAATCGTCACATCAGGCACAGGCGTAACCGTCACGTCGGGGACGGGCGTGACCGTCACATCCGGAACCGGCGTAACCGTTACACCCGGTACAGGCGTGACCGTCGTGAACCCCGGCGGTGTAGGCGTAGGCGGCGGCAGGTAATCATTGATGAACGTGATGCTGTCCAGCTTCACGCCGTTAACCTTTTCCTGAACCACAACCACAGGATACAATCCGTCTTCCGTACGGACGACGCACACCTCCACCAGGAACACGGAGGCATCGTAAGTGCACAGCTCCGCATCTCCCGGGAGCTGGCGGATGGTATAGTGGTAATCTCCCGGTACATCATAGCTGATGGCGGGGAACGTTCCGCTGGTTCCGCCCGTCAGGATCATGCTCACGCTGCCGCCCTGCGCTGCGCCAGGCATGGGACATTCTGTCCCCGCTGCCTCCAGCACGATGGTGAAGCGCTCCGCCACATCGGGAATGCTGCCGGTGATCTGTACGGTTACGGGCAGGCTGACGCTCGCTGCCAATGCACTGCCCGGAAGCAGCAGCATCAGCAGCACAAGCAGCAGCACGACAGCTGTTATTCGGCGGCTCATGGCGACACCTCCTGTCCGTTCGCTGTCATCAGGCACAGGATGATCGTCCGGGCGTCGGTATACTCCGTAGAACAGGTTGCCAGACAAAGCATCGCCGCATCCTCAGAGGACATGGCTGCTGCACGGGCAAGTACCTCTTCATGGGTATAGACAGCATGCTCCTGTACATACGCCAACAACTCGGAGGCATCCTCGCGCCAGTGCTGCGGTGCAAAAATCACATCGTCCGTCGAACGGACAAGCAGATACGCCATGACTTCCAACGCATAGCTTCCCTCAGGCGTCATGAGCGTACCGGTGGTATGCTCGTCAAAGAAATCCCGCTGCTTATACAGGTCAAGGTCGCCGAACATGCGCCCCTGATCCAGATGATGTCCATGCAGCAGGGAGTACGCATCGCCGAAATCGCGCCCATTCCGGGAATCCAGATAGATACTGCCGGCAAGGGAAAACTTGCCGTAAACATCAAGGCTCAGATACTCAAAATTATTGCTGCCCTGTACCACGGGGAAGTCAATGCGGGTTCCCTCCATGGTCACCCACGCACATACATCCGGATTCAGCGTCTGCAGCTCATCAAAGGACGGACCTGCTTCCTCTTCCTCCGCGGGCTTGAAGGCCAGCAGTTCACTCTGCACGTTGCTGGCACGGTTGTAAACATGCTGGTTGTCCCACAGTGCATACACGGCATAAAGCATAATAACGATCAGGATCAGCGCCTCTGCGGCGGACACGACACCATTGATGAACCGGACGATCTTACGCTGCACGGCGATGCTCCTTTCTCTTTGGAATCCTCTCAGGGGCCATGTCAGCAGCCCGCCGGAACCGGCTGCTGAGATGACCCCCGGGGCCTGATGACTCAAGCCCCGGGCATTGTTTCAATGAAAAACTCAGTCCTCGTCGCGGGAAGCCAGACGACGCTTGACCACGAAGCCCGCCAGACCAGCCACGGCCACAGCCAGCAGCAGGACGTAGGGGATATAGTCCATGTACACGCCGGTGGGGATGTCGGTGGACTTCTCGTTGGTGACCTCCAGCTTTGCTGCAGCGTCCGCAGCAACAGCCGCGCCATTGCCCGTCACATTAGCCGTGTAGCCGTTCAGCGAAGCCTCATCCTCGGCAATCTCGACCGTCACGCCCACAGGCACACCGGTCAGCGTCTTGGTGCTCTCTTCCGCGCCGCCCAGCGTGACAGCAATGGAATACTTGTACGTGCTGTCCGGCACAAGGGTATAGGTGATATCCGCGCCGTCCCACTGCAGTGCCGCGCCGGTCAGGGGCTTATCAGAGGTCAGGGTGATGGTCGCCGGGAACGTATCAGTATAGTTGGCCGCGTTACCGGTGATCTTCTTGGTCACTTCGACAGAGCCCACAGCGTAGGCATTTTCGAACGTATCGTTCTTGGTCGTGTCCGTCGCGTCAGGAGCGCCGACAACCGTGCAGCCCTTGCCGCTGTCCTTCAGGTTGTAAACCTGCAGATACACGGTATCCTTCACAGCGGTAACATTGGTGTTGCCGGTGGAAGTCTCGGTGATCTTGTAGGTGTAGGTGCCGTAGGTTTCGGGATAGGTGACATTCAGCGCGATGCTGTTGGTCAGGTCATCGCTCTCCGTAACGGTGTACTCATACGTACCGTTCTCGGTGGCGGCGCCCAGCGTCACATAGGGCGTGTCAGACGCAACGCCGACGGTCTCCACGCACTCAATGGTGAAGGTCAGCGTGTCGCCCACGGGCAGCATGCCGGTGTAGACCTTCTCGATAGCCGTCGTCTGCACGGGCGTCTGTTCTTCGCCGCCTTCTTCCGCCATCGCAGCGGTCATGCCCAGCAGCATCATGATGGACAGCAGGATCGCAAGAAACTTTTTCATGGTGATTTCCTCCTCATTCATTGTATCAACGAAGCCATTTCGGCTTGATACCTTTGTTTACAGACCTCTTCGGCGCAGGATGGTGATGAGCTTACCCGTCATATCCTGTGCAGGAACGGGGCCAAAGTCGCGGCTGTCCTCCGCCTGGGTACGGTAATCACCCAGAATGTAGTAACAGCCGTCAGGAACGCTGCAGGTGAAGGCCTCCCCATTGCGGGGCTCGGTCGGGAACAGGATCTCGCCGCTCTGGATGAGACCGTTGACCAGCAGCGTGCCATTGGTGCTGATGGCCACCTCGTCCCCCGGCATGCCGGCGATGCGACCGAACCGCATCTGACCGTTCACCTCGTAGGCCACGACGTCGCCGCGCATGTAGCTGCGCTGCAGCCGGTAGACCAGCGCCAGATCACCGTCCTTCACGGCAGGAAACATCTCCTGCCCATCCACCTGTGTGATCAGGAACACCTGCGTCAGCGCCGCAAAGGCAATGACTGCCAGCAGCAGCACACGCCGCACAAGCGCCCATGTCTCCTGCCTTGCAAGAACCTGGTCGCGCCGCTTCGCAATGACGCGTGCAATGCGCTGCTCAGAACCTGTCAAGCGCTCTCACCTCCCTTTTCGGGATCAGGATAGGGCGTCTGCGGATCCATGGTGATCTGCTGCTGATGCAGCAGCACCTCGTATCGGGCACGCTCCGCCTGGAGCATCGCCTGATACATCTCGTTCAGCTCTCCGATGCGTTTCCACACCTGCTTCTCGCTCACGCCGCCGAACATAACCTTGCGCAGCTTCAGCTTGCCGAGCCAGTCGGCAATCTTCTTCTGCCAGGGATTCTCGGGCAGCGCAGGCCCCGCAGGCGCCGCAGGAGATTTGTCCGCCCTGCGCCGTCGGGACTGCTTCGGGTTCAGGCTTTCCTCATGGGCATCCATCAGGCACTCCTCCTTCTGTATCGCCAACCCAGCATGCCTGCAAGGCTGAAGCCCAGCAGCAGCAGGTAAGGCTCGACGTCCAGCGTGACGCCCGTGGGAATCTCCGCCGCCAGTCGATTTGTCGCTGTGACGGCCAGACCTTCCGTAATGGCGTAGCACGCGCCGTCATCCGTCACCGATGCGCCGGATGACCATTCCAGTTCGTAGTCGCCGCTGTTCTCCAGCAGCAGGATCTCGCCGTCCAGCGGCAGCCGCTCCAGCTTCACGCTCTGCCCATGGGCAAGGCTGAAGCGCAGCGTGCCATCCGCATCAACAGTGTAGCCTTCGCCCTCCGGCAATCCGGTCACCGTGCGGCCGTCTGCATCATAGACCAGCGCCGTGAAGTCGAACATGGCGTCCTGATCGGCTGCATTGCCTGCCACCTGTTTGGTGACCGTCACAGGCGTGAGCAGCAGCGTGTTGGTCACAAAGAAGCTCTTGCCGCCATCCGCATTGGCCGTCACCGAAACGCTTACATCGCCCCGGTAGCCGTCAATGGCCGCCTCCGTCAGCGTGTAGGTCACGGGATTTCCCTTGCTGAACAGGGGCAGATCCTCGAAGGTATGCTCCCACGGCGCCGTCACCGTGCTGGTATATCGGGCGACGACGATGCCGTCCGGCGTTGTGCCCTCGATGGTGTAGGCGATGCTTTCCGGCCGGTAACCGTATGCGTTGTCCTTGTCTGCCCAGGTCTTCTCCACCGGGAAATCGGCCAGCAGAGGTTCACGGCTGTTGGTGACAATCAGACCCGTGTTCATGTCGCCGCTGTAGGACGTTTCGTAGCCAGCCACCGGCTCTTCGGTGATCATGTAGGCATAGATTTCACCGCTGCTGTTCTTGATGGGCAGATCCTCCCATGTGTACGTCCAGCCACCGGCAGCACTGAGCGTCTGCGTATCGCTGAAGAGCGAATCACCCACGCGGTGCAGCGTCACGTTAACCGCTGCAGGCCGCAGACCATCCTGATCCTCGCCGTCATCCCATACCTTGGTGGCCGTGACGTTGCGCAGATCTGTACGGTTGGTGAACTCAAACACCACATTGTCCACATTGTTCTCCGTGACCGTGATGATCTTGTTGTTCTTCGTGAAGGAGTAACCGCCGATGCCCAGACCGTAATCGCTCTGGACGATGTTGATGGTCAGGCGATACACAGCGGTATCGTACTGCACAGCATCATCGCCGATGACCTCGCGCACCTCAAAGACGTACATGCCGGGAACCTGCACCTGAATCTGCGGGAAGGTGAAGGTACCGTCCGCCTTGTTGGCAACCGTTCGCTTGGCATAGCTGGCAGCACCCTCAGGCAGAGAGACCGCTTCAATGGTGAAGCTGTAACGGCCCGCTGTGCCTGCCGGCGCAGCAGCAGCGCTGTTGGTCTGCTCATACTTCATGCCCTGGAAGTCCTGATCCATGGGAATGGTAATCTGATTCGGCTTCCAGATGGCGTACAGATCCTTGTCCGTGTCCATATAGATGTCGCTCAGATTCGGAGAGGTGGGGAAGCTCAGGCCGCTGGCCGGATAATCCGGTACCGTCGCAGCCGGATCCTCGTCCCAGCCGATGAATGTGAAATTCTCACGTACAGGGATACGCGTCTTATTGACCGTCGTCCACGTGTCCTTGTCATGCACGGTACCAGCAGGTACGTTCGAACCGCCGTTGGCATGGTAATTCAGCTCCACCTGATCCTCAAAGCGCACGCGGCCGTCTACATGGTAATGGTAACCGCAGGAGAACTTACAGGCGTACCAGTCGATCCACCACTTGGTACCGTAATCGTCCTCCGTCAGGTTGGCGAATTTGGCCGAGTAGCTGCTGTTGGCGGCAAGGGCAGCGTAAATGGTCGGAATGTCCGGCTCCGTCAGGATGTTGGCCTCCACACGCGCCACATCGTTGACGACATTGATCTGCTTCTTGATGGTGCCGTACCAGGCATTGGTACCCGAGCAGGCGCCGGGAAGGTAGCCCGACTGGGTGTACTGGCTGGGCTCGATGGGAAGCGTGCCGTCCAGACGGATGTGGAAGGCGGCCGTGGTCTCGGTGGTTTCCGGCGCTCGGTCGACCCAGACCGCGTAGAAGGTCTTGTTCTCATCGATCGAGTGCAGGTACTGGCTGCCCTCGGTATAGGTACCGTTCTTCTCGGTGTAATCCGTATCGGAGCTGTCCAGCTTACCGTCCTGATCCAGCGACCAGCCCGCCAGCAGGTAACGTTGCTGGGTGCCGTTGCAGGTGTTGGACGGCTCGACCATGCCCGTCTTGGCCAGAGTAGGCATGGTGGGCTTGGAACCCTCCTTGATGTAGATGGTGTAACTCCGCTCGGTCAACAGATTGTTGTTCGCGTCCACCGCGTCGTCCGGATAGTTGGAGACGAAGGTGATGGCAATGGTATTGGTCTGCTGCGCCCACACGGGGTAGAGATGCACCGTTTCGCCTGCGCCCACCAGCGTATTCAGCTCGGTTTCCCCCTCAAAGGAGGCATTGGGCGCAAATTCCACCGTCGTGGAGCCCTTCACGGTCGTCCAGCCATCCAGCGCAAGACCGATGGGGCTGGTTGTGTTGATGATGTCCAGTGCACCCAGCAGGATCAGCTCGTTATCCACCTGTACCGTGTAGCTCTCCGACGACTCCGCGCCATAAAGGATGAACTGAGCATCTGCGCCGGTATGATAGACCACCGTACGCCGCGGGTTGTACACAGGCTCTGCCGGGATGGTATACACGCCATCCGTGCTGTCGCCCGCAACAACACCCAGCGCCTCAAGCGCCTCCCGGCTGATCTGCGTGCCGTTGGGGATAACAACCGTGCCGCCGTCTGCGGTTTCGACCTGCAGTCCGGCATAGTACCAGCCCTCGCGTTCCGGCGCGTCGTACATCAGGCTGTCACCGTCGTACAGCGCCGTCAGCGCCTGGCCGTCCGCATCGGTAAAGCGGAAGATTGCGCGCTCGTATACCGGGTACAGGTCAGTGTTATCCGTCACGTCATCCGTGGCGATGGTGAATACACGGCCCGTGTTGACGTCCACCCAGTAGCGGAATCGCATGCCTGCCACGGGGGCATTGGCCATAATCGTACTGTCATCCGGCATGGCGCCTGTATAAGGCGTACCGACCGCCCATGATTCGCTGCCCGTCTCCGGGAAGGTCTCCTTCATGGCATTGGTCTTCCAGAATCGGACATACACCTGCTGGGTATAGGCCGCCCACACATCCATATCCGATACGACAGTAGCGTTTTGATCCAGAATCAGATATCCCTCATTGCCCGGATAACGCCACTCAAGGAAAGCATAATCGTCATAAACGGTCAGGTTGTTGCGCATGCGGGTGATGAAGGCCGCCGGGATGGAATCACCCTCCAGAACGGTGATGCTGGTATATGCCTCGTCGTCATTCTGGAACTCGCCGCCCGCAGCTTCGCTGCCATCAGGCTTCGTGTCATGGAAGCGGACAGTGTAGACCGGCTTCCTCGTGCCGATGATCGTCGTATCTTCCGTGATGATCTGGTTGCTGATGGCCGTATCCGTCGGCAGACTCCAGTAGTAATGGTGGACAGTGCCGTCTGCCAGGGTCATGCTGTCATTGTTGGCCAGCCAGTCCGCCAGTGCCTGCCCGACACGCACGTTTTCCACCGTACCCAGAACGTTGCCGGCCTTATCCACCATCGTGATGGTGACAGTCGGCACCGCACCGGTCAGGTTGTGAACGGTCGCTGCAGTATCTGTGTCCGAAAGGACAGCGCCGGAATCCGTATCCGTCCAGGTGAAGCTGCCCAGCGGTTCCCTCCAGCCCGGCAGCTTCGTATCGGCACGCTCCGCCAGCCACTGGCTCAGAACCGTTTCTTCCTCCAGGATGAAGGTCGCCGTCGCGCCGGTCGCTTCCTCGGTAAGGGTGATGGTCCAGAAGGCGTTGGCAGCTGCAAAATTGTTCACCTGACTGCCGTAGATATCCGAAGTATTGTCAGGCAGGTAGTACACATCGTAGACGGACAGGCCCGAACTCAGGGGCAGCGCCCAATCGCCGTAGTACTCAATGGACGTAGTATCCGCCCAGACGGCTTTGTTGCCCTGATAGTTGTAGACAAACCGCCGGTCGGAAGCGCTGTTGTAGGAATCCGCATCGAAGCCGTAGGGTGCAAAGGCAGCCTCCATCTGGCTGATGCCGATCAGATAGCGATAGGCGCCGTTTGTATTGTACGGGCCGTAGAGCGTGCTGGTCGAGCCGACCTGCTTCCAGGCGCCGTCCAGATACACATAGAAGTTTGCGCCCGCGCCGCTGGTGACCGCAGTGGGTCTGGTCGTGATGGTCGCATCGGCAGAGAATGTCTTGGTCGAGGGGCTGTCAATGCGGTTTCCATCCTCGTCATACCACGAATACTGGCTGTCAAAGCCGGTGAGCGCCTCCGCCGGGAGCGTGCTGCCCGGCTCGATGGCATAGGTCTGCGTCAGGAGGACGCTGCCGTTCAGCCCCAGCTGCTGCACCGTCACGTTGATCGTTTCGGCTTCCTCGGCGGTCAGTGTCAGCGGACCGGCAACATTCGTAAAGGTATAGGTGACAGCCGTGTCCGTCTCTGTCTCGCTGACCGACTCGTAGGTTCCCGCGCAGCTCCACTGGCGAGACTCGCTCTTGGGCACGGTGATCGTCGCCGTGTCGCCGGTATACACCAGCCGGCCATAATCCGTGTCGTACGCATCGCCGTAATCAACCGCAGCCAGATCGTCATCTGCCAGACCGGCAACGCTGATTGTATAGAAGGAGTTCGTCTGGGCAAGGCTGCTGGCCGTCGCACTGGTTTCAGAGCCGGGCCAGCTCGGCGTGTAGTAAACAGCATAGGAATCACAGCTGTCAAACCCCAGAGGGATCAGCGATTTATTGCCCCAGCTTCCCAGAATCTGCGAAGAGGGAGACGTGCCGCCGTTGCTCGTATAGGGGAACAGCCGGTTTGCTGGCTCGTATGTGTCAGGATCGAAGCCGAATGGCACAAACTGCGCCTGAATATCCGTCAGGTTGACCGTACAATACTCCAGCCAGTTAACCTTGCTTTTCCCCGAAAGTGCATCGCCGACGTCGACCCATTCATTGTCGATGCAGACGTACAGATCCGTATCATAGCCTGCTGCAGCACGCATATCCAGCACTGACACGCCTTCCGAATACTCCACCAGCTGCTCTGCAAGCGCAGGAAACACAGCCGTCAGCAGCACAAGGGCTGACAGCAGTGTGAAAATGCGCTTGCACAGTTTTCTCATCTGTTCTTACTCCGTTTCAGTGCTGGTCACACTGACGCCTGCGCGCCAGTTCCAGCGACAATTTTCTTCCGTGATGATGAAGGTAAATCCCGGCAGACCATCCATGCCTGCATTGACCCAGCCATCGCCGCGGTCTACCTCCCAGATCACCTGGTATTCCAAGCCGTCATAACCCGTCACATCCGCCCACAGGCTCATCCTGCTGCCCACGGTATAATAGATGTTGGTGCAGGTAATACGCAGCGTCAGCTGACGGTCAGGATGGGTAACGTCCAGCAGCGCCTTCATTTCCGCTGCCGAGAGCTTGGGCTGCTCCGGCGCAAGATCCGTGCCGGTGGTCACATCCTGGCTGTCGCCGGGCAAGTCGGTATCCGTGGCCGTATTCTGCTGCGGCGCCGCCGTTACAAGGGGCGGAACAGCAGTGAGCATGGGCACAGGCGCTGCCGTTAGCTGAACAGCGGGCGTCTCCGCAGGCGGCACAGGCGTTGCGGGAACAACGGTCATCTGCGGCGCAGGCGTGACCAGATCCGTCCCGGTAACCGGCTCCTGTACGGGAATACGCACCGGCGTGGACACAGGCGTCGCCGTCGTCAAATCTGTTTCCGTGGTCAAACGATCGCTGTCTTCCCGCCCCGCAGCCGAAGGCGCAGGAGACGGTGCGGCCGTCGCAGCAGGCTTCACAGGCTTCTTCGTCGGGCTCGCAGTGACCTTCTTTGTCGGGGCAGGCGTTTCCGTCGGGGCCGCCGTGACCTCCGCTGTCGGGGCAGGCATTTCCGTCGGAGCCGCCGTGACCTCCGCTGTCGGGGCAGGCGTTTCCGTCGGGGCTGCCGTGACCTCCGCTGTCGGGGCAGGCGTTTCCGTCGGGGCTGCCGTGACCTCCGCTGTCAGCACGGGCGTGACTGTCGGGGTCGCCGCGGGCGCAGGCGTGATGCTGTACACCACGGAGATCACCGGAATCAACGCACCGCCGGCTCTGCGGACATCCTGCTTCTCCAGCCGGGTGATCACCTTGCGGCTCTCCGATTCAAACAGCCAGTCCACATCCTTCGCCCGGACATAGGCCGTATGACACGAGCCGCTCTGCTTTGTCTCTGCCGTATCGAACATCACCTTATAGGTCTTTGCTGATACCGCCGTATCCGGCACCCACACAAACACCGCGCCAGACGTCCTGCCCAGCTCCTCCGTACGCTGCCGGTTTGCCCAGAGCATCACACCACCCTGCAGCAGCGCGTATCCACTGCGCCGCTCCCCGGTCGGTTCGGGTTCGGGGGTGACCGTCGGGGCTTCCGTGGGCGCTTCCGTCAGGACGGGCGTGACCGTCGGGGCTTCCGTGGGCGCTTCCGTCGGGACAGGCGTGGCCGTCAGGGCTTCCGTGGGCGCTTCCGTCGGGACAGGCGTGACCGTCGGGGCTTCCGTGGGCGCTTCCGTCGGGACGGGCGTGGCCGTCGGGGCTTCCGTAACCTTATCCTCCGGCAGATCCGTACTGCTGGTGATACCGTCCGCATATGCCGGATGCGCTGTTCCTTCCGGCCAGCGCTGCGTGATCGGAAGCAGCAATACGGTCAGCGCGATCACATAACAAAGCCGTTTGCGCCAGTTTCCGCGCATCCGTACCCCTCCTTCCATCGCCAAAATACTGCATTGTTATATTATTACATGCCATGTATGACATAATGTATGACAAAAACCTGTTTCACCACACGCTTCAGCGATAGAAGAGCGCCTCCGTTTCCGACGCCCAGCTGTACTGCGCCATATATTCGCCCCGGAAGGCGTTCAGGCCCTGTACATCGCCCCGCTCGTAGTCATAACGATCACAGGCAAAGCACTCCACATCCACCGCAATGCTGTTGCGGCTGCGAATGATCATCTGCTCAGCATGCACCGCCTTCAGGGCATGCAGCAGATCGCTGATCACATGATTGACATAATCCTGCGTGCTGCGGGTGTATGCCTTGTCCTCAAACAGGACAGCTGCGATCTCCTTGCGGCTCACGCCGGCACCCCGCCGGTCGACCAGATATGCCAGCAGTTCCTTGGATTTTGCCCGCGGGAAGGACACCATCCGTCCATGTACGAACAGCTCGAAATGACCGAAGGTCTGCACCTCGATCATCGCCCGCTCCTTCGGCAGGGGATAGCGCAAATTCCGCAGCTCTTCCGACACATCCTCCGCTGTAACGGGTTTTTGCAGGTATCCGCTGGCACGGATACTGATCGCCTCGCCCGCATATTCTCCATAGCCGGTCACGAAGATAAAATTGAGGTGCGGATGAAGCTCCTTGAGACGGCGCGCCAGCTCCAGACCATTCATCTCATACATGCTGATGTCCAGAAATACCACGTCAAACGCCGATTCCTGCGCATGCTTCAGCGCCTCTGCCGGCGACTGAAACGCAGCGATCTCCGCCTCCGGTTCCGCTTCACGGATGGCACTGCACAGTACGTTCAGCGCAGCGCGCTCATCATCGATCGCCATAATCTTCATTTTTGATCTCCTTTGGGATGTACACCTGTGCAGCAGTACCGCTGCCCGGCGTGCTGTTGATTGTCAGCGTACCGCCGCAGATGGCTGACAGGCGCTCCCGTACATTCTGCAGGCCAACATGAGTTCGTTCCTCCGCTGCCTGCGCACCGGCGTCAAAGCCAATGCCGTCGTCCGTCACGGTAATGCATATGCCCTCTGCTTCAGCCCGGACTGCAATGGTAATCGTGCCGCCCTCCGCCTTGGCAGTCAGGCCATGCTTGACGGCATTTTCCACCAGCGGCTGCAGGGACAGCGCCGGCAGCAGGAAATGCTCCGCCTGAATATCATAGCACACCTTCAGCCTGTCGCCGAATCGCAGCTGCTCCAGCCGCAGATACACCTGCGTGTGCCGCAGTTCCCTTTCAAAGGGAACCAGCTTCCTGCAGGTCAGGGAATCCAGGTTTGCCCGCAGATAACGCGAAAAATCAACGATCGCCTGCTTCGCCTTGCGGGGATCCCGGTCGCACAGATCCATGACCGCCGTCAGGGAATTGTACAGAAAATGCGGTTTGATCTGGCTGAGCATCATCTGCATGCGGCTTTCCTGCAGCTCCCGTTCCATCTCCGTGGCGCGCATAGCCTGCCGGTACTTCTCCGGCAGCTCCCACAGCACCCACAGCAAATAGGTCACATACAGCACAATGAAGCCGATCTTGGCGCCCCATCCGCCATACTGCCAGCCATGCAGCCAGAGCACGCTGTCCGTCAGCACAATCATCAACTCAAACTGTCCAAATACCTGCAGCCATTGTTCCCTTTTCGGCCGATGATTCAGATGCTCGCAGAAGCAGCACACCAGGATCAGCACGCCTGCCACGCTCTGCACCGTGAGCCACAACGGCTCGACATGACAGATCAGCACCACACCGCACAGACACGGCAAGAGGAGCATCACGTCAAACAGGCCCAGTGCCGTCATCACCCAGCTGCTCAGCCGACGCGCCGCCGTTTTCATCCCGATCGACGCAAAGGACAGGAGCCCCAGGCCCGCGTTCATCATGCTGAGAAGCTTGCCATAGGTATTAAACACAATCAGATCATTCCACAGCGACACATCCGGCGTATCCAGCACGATGTAGCCGCACATCGACAGCGCGCTGATGGAGATTGCCCACAGGCTGCTGCCCGTCGGCACATGCATCATCCGGAACACAACCGCTCCGCTGAGCAGCGCAACCGCCAGGATGCCCACGACATAGCCGGTCACCCGAGCCATCTGTCCCTGCTGGAGAAGCATGTCCTCCACAATGATTGAGTCGCCTACATAAATCGACTCCAGAAACGCCTCGAACGCCCCGTTGTTGCCGAAGCGGTGCGCCTGCTGCAGCCGGATGCTGATCAGCGAATCCTCTCCGACGCCCGGGCTTTTCCATGCCTGCCAGCGCTTTCCGCACCTGTCCCGCGCATCTGCATGCGTCTGCGGAACGGTGTCCAGCCATTCCTGCCCGTCCACCTCCAGCGTTATCCACAGATGATCCAGATAGAAATACACCTCGCGGTCTGCGTTGATCGTCCGGCCAAAGTTTCCGCGCAGATACAGCATGTCCCACTCGCCAAGGTCTTCAGGAAGCTCCGCCAGCGCCTGCCAGTTCGCTCCGTCACGGCTGTATTCACCGATAAAGGACTGCGGCTTCACCGGCGGCCGCACCGGCTGGCTGCTGTTCCACGAACGAACCAGCAGCACCAGCAGACTCAGCGCCAGCAGCACCGCCTGCAGCAGCACACCGCGAGGCATCTTCTTCATCGTTCTGATCCTTTCCGTCAGCCGCTCCTTTTTCTTCAGTGCATATCGGAGACATGATATATCATACTACATATTGTATACGACCGAATATCAATTTTCAAGTATTATATCTGCTTTTTCCTTCTTAAAGACGTAAAATCTTCCATATTTCATTTGAAGTCCAGGATATCTTCCTCATCATACACAAAGCGCCCCCATGCAGGCATTGCACAGGAGCGCCTCTGAGTATTCGTTTTCATTTCCATCTGACAGCCAGCACCGCCGGATCCTCGTCATCCCGGACGCGGCGCAGGATTACCACCAGACGCTGCGTATCCGCATCGTCATAGCAGGTAACGAGCGTCAGCAGATCGTCCCCATAGCGCACATCATAAGGCGGATGAACTTTCGACAGCTCCCGCGCACGGTCAATGAAACGGTTGAACTCCGCCGCATTGCGGAAGCTGCGCGTGTAGAAGTTGAAGAATTCGTCGCCCTGCGCCACGGTGCACAGCACCACCGCCACAGGCACATATGTCCCCCGCTCGTAAATCGTATTGAACCGTGTCAGCGGCGCTTCACGATAGTAAACTTCGTTCATCAGCTTCTTCAGCTCACCGAACATCTCGCCGCTCTTCATATTGTGCGCATAGATGATCAGGTTGTCATCCCGGGGCCAGATCCTGTTTGCTGCATCCAGAAAGGCTGTGCCGTTCATGTTGCTCTTGCCGTAAAAATCCCGGCGCAGATAGTAGGCCTGATCCCGCTGCACCACCGCAAAATCAACACGATAGAGCCGATCCATCTTCAGCCAGCCGATCAGGTCGTTGTTCTTTTCATACAGGCTCTGGTAGGCAAAGAGGATCTCCGGCGTACGCCAGGGCTCCAGTGTCGGAGTAGCGCTGGGACGCGGCACGGAAGTGAACGCAGGCGTATTCTGCTCCTGCGCGGCAGGAGGCGCGGTGACAATCGGCGTATCCACGGGCATTTCCGTGCAGATCGCCGCCTGCAGCTCTTCCTGTATGGCGCGGGATTGCTGCTGCTGTACCCCATAGCGGATGAGACTTACCGCTGCATACGCGAGCATTCCCGTCAGCAGCGCCGCCAGAATCCGCCGCGGCCAGGGGCTGGGACGCTTGCGGTAATAATTGCGTGCCCGCACACGAGTCTCCTCCTTTCAGCAGCCATGTACAAGACGGCACAGTCGCCCGTTCCGGATCGGCCTGCGATCATCCCGGGCGGCTGTGCCGCAAGTCATTCAGACAAATGCATCCGCACGCAGCATTCCTGCATCACGCATGCCTGCGGCGCTGCAGTACCATCAGTCCCAGACCGGCCACGGATACTGCCAGCATTGCCGTCAGCAGCAGCAACGGCGTTTCATCGCCGGTGGCGGGCACCTTATGGTTGGTGATCACGCCATCGTCATAAGCCGCACCCTGCTCGCCGTTTGTATTGGTGTAGGTGGCGAAATAGCCTGCCATTGAGGCTTCCCTGACCGTGTAAACGGCAGGCGCGCCATTGACCGTCGCAGGCAGATTGTAGTACTTGTACCAGCCGTACTGATCCGGCGCGGGCTGCGGATAATCCACAGGCTTGCCGTTGCAGTACAGGATCAGCTCGATCTCCGGCGGCGTCTCTCCTTCGCTCAGGCCCGTCCATACCTTGCGGACAAACACATCCGTCGTCTGCCGGTTGATGATCGTACCGCCGTCATACACGCGGTCGGAGACATGCGCATAGGGCGCTGCGTTGTCATAGATGGTCATGTAGCCATCCATGAATTTTTCCATCGCGTAGTAGACGATCTCAGAACCATCCGGATTGCACAGGGGCAGATTCTCCCAGAGGTATACATCTCCCATACGGGTTACCGGCGGCTGGGGATTCAGCTTCACACCATCTGCATAGAGCGTCAGGGTGATCTGTCCGCCATGTTCGCCCTGCCACTCCTTGGTCACCCGGAAGGTGGTGCCAAAGTAGGCGTTGATCACGTCATAGCCATCAATCACCGTGTCGTATTTCTCAACAGGCTCCTCTTCGATGGTATACTTGATCAGGCGGCTGCCGCTGTACTTGGGCAGTTCTGTGAAGGTCCAGCTCCATTCATCGGCCTCAGTGACTTTCCTGGACGCCACCTTGACGCCGTCTGCCAGCAGATGAATGGTGATGCTGTCCGGACGATCGCCATGGACGTCATCTGCATCGAACCAGATTTTGCTGCCGGACACGCTGGTCGTTTCCGTTTCGTAGCTGTTCGTCACATTGTAGCCGTCAACCACGGTGGTGTAGTCCGCTACGGCGTCCTCTGTAATGGTGTAGACGATTTCCTCACCGTTTGCGTACTTCGGCAGGTCAGTGAAGCTCCACATCCAGCCGTTTGCAGCGGTTACGGTCTTCTGATCTACCTCTACGCCATCGGCCAGCAGGTTGATGACGATGCTCGCGGGACGCTTGCCATCCTGATTCTCCGCGTCGTCCCACGTCTTGCTGCCGGACACGCTGGTCGTTTCCGTTTCGTAGCTGTTCGTCACGTTGTAGCCGTCAACCACGGTGGTGTAGTCCGCTACGGAGTCCTCTGTAATGGTGTAGACGATTTCCTCACCGTTTGCGTACTTCGGCAGGTCGGTAAAGCTCCACATCCAGCCGTTTGCGGCGGTTACGGTCTTCTGATCTACCTCTACGCCGTTCGCCAGCAGGTTGATGACGATGCTCGCGGGGCGCTTGCCATCCTGATTCTCCGCGTCATCCCACGTCTTGCTGCCGGACACGCTGGTCGTTTCCGTTTCATGCGTGTTGGTGACAGTGTAGCGCGTCGCATCGCCGGTGATGTCAGTGGTATAGCCAGGGACAGGATCCTCGGTGATCGTGTATACGATCTCCACGCCGTTGGCATATTTAGGCAGGAGCTGGAACACCCACGCCCAGTTATCCTCCTCATCAATCACCTGATGCGCAATCTCCACACCGTTGGCCAAGAGACGAATGGTGATGGAATCGGGGCGCATACCGTCCTGATCGCCATTGTCGTTCCAGGTTTTGCTGCCGGACATGGTGAAGTGCTCGGTCTCGTAGCTGTTCACCACATTGAAGCCATGGATGACGGTGGTGTAGTCCGTCACGGGATCCTCGGTGATGGTGTAAACGATCTCCCGGCCATCCTTGTACTTGGGCAGACCGGTAAAGCTGCCCTGCCAGTTGTCTGCAGCAGTCACAGTCTTCTGGTCGATCTCCACGCCGTCCGCCAGCAGGTTGATGACAATGCTCGCCGGACGCTTACCGTCGTTATTCTCATCATCGTCCCAGGTCTTATAGCCGGTCACCTGCGTGTACTCCGTGTCATAGGAATTGATCACGTCATAGCCGCTGATGACGGTGCTGTACTCATGGACTGCATCCTCGGAGATGGTATAGACGATCTCATGGCCGCCGTTTTCGTACCTGGGCAGATCGGTGAAGCTCCATGCCCAGCCGTCCGCCGCCGTGACCGATTTGCTGGCAATCTCCGTATCTCCGTTCCACAGGCGGATCGTTATGCTGGATGGACGCTTGCCATCGTTATTATCGTTGTCGTCCCAGGTTTTGGCGCCGCTGACGTCAATGGTCTCGGTCGTGTGTGTGTTGGTCACATTGTAGCCGGAAACCGTCGTGGTGTAACCGGGCACAGCGTCCTCCGTGATGGTATAGACGATCTCGCGGCCGTTGTCATACTTGGGCAGGTTCGTGAAGGACCAGGCCCAGTTGTCATTTGCATCGACCTCATGGGCAGCAACCTCGGTCGCGCCGTCCCAGAGGCGGATCCAGATGCTGTACGGACGCAGGCCATCCTGATTGTCATTGTCAGCCCAGGTTTTCACGCCGCTGATGTCAACGGTTTCGCCGACATGCGTATTGGTCACATCGTAGCCGGAAACCGCGGCGGTATACCCGGACACAGCATCCTCCGTGATGGTATAGACATGCTCCTTGCCGCCGGTGTATTTGGGCAGATCAGTGAAGGACCAGGCCCAGCCGTCGGCCTCCGTGACCGTCCGGACTGCGTACTGCGTGCCGTCCTGCAGCAGACGGATGGTGATGCTGGCCGGACGCAGACCATCGTTGTCGTCATTGTCCGCCCAGGTCTTGCTGCCGGAAACCTCCACTGTCTCATTGACGTGCGTGTTGGTCATGTTCATGCCGGAGGGATGTGCCGTGTAGCCCTCCACCGGCAGCTCCGTCACCGTGTAACGGATCTCCTTGCCGCCGTAATACCTGGGCATATCCTCAAAGGACCAGCTCCAGCCGTTGGCAGCCGTCACCACCTGCCGCGACACCTCCGCCTGATCCGCCAGCAGGATGACCGTGATGCTGGCTGGACGCAGACCATCGTTGTTGCCGTCGTCGTCCCACGTCTTGCGGCCGGAAAGGTCGATGGTCTCAATCTCATGGGTGTTGATGACGTCATAGCCGCTCACCTGCGTGGTATAGCCGCTGGGAACGGTCTTTTCCCGGATGGTGTAGATGATTTCGCTGCCGTCGGCATTGTTCTTGGGCAGGTTGGTAAAGTGCCATGCCCAACCGCTGGACGCGCTGGAAATGTGCTCCTCAATCACCGTACCGTCCGCCAGCAGTTGAATGGTAATGCTGTCGGGGCGCAGGCCGTCGCGGTTGTTATCGTCGTTCCACGTCTTGACGCCATGGATTTCTACCGTCTCGCCGCCCCAGGTATTGATCAGGTTGTAGCCGTCCGTTTCGCCGATGTAGTTGGGCACCGTGTCCTCATGAACGGTGTACCTGATTTCCTTTCCGTCCTTATACTTGGGCAGATTCTCAAACACATAGGACTGAGTCGGATTGCTGTCTACCGTGATGGTCTGCTTCGCGACCTCCTCGCCGTTGGCATACAGATAGACCGTCAGATAGGGCGGCCGCATGCGGGAGCCGAATGCCCCCTCCCCTGCCCAGGTCTTCGTGCCGCGGATGTCGATCTCTTCATATTCATAGGTATTGATCAGTGTCTGGGTGGAATCCACATATTCGGAGGTATAGCCGTCAGGCACGTTCACCTCGGCAACAGTGTAATCAATCTTCCTGCCGCTGTCATCCGTTTCCGGCAGGGAGTTCCAGACATGGTACCATGCCCCCGACGCATCGGGAGTCATGCGCACCTTGCTGCCGTAGGGCTGGCCATTCGCCAGCAGCTGCACCTCGATGTAGCTGGGGCGGCGTCCTTCGGCGTCATTGCCGTCGTTCCATACCTTTTCAAGGCTGAAAACGGTATCCCAGGAGGTATCGGTGGTATTATAATTGTACACGTGGCCCTCAGCGCCCGTGTAGAGATCCTCGCAGATGATGCAGCCGTTAAAGTTGCCGGAATACTGCGTCACGTCTGCATCGGGCGCGATCACATGACCAACCCAGTTCTGGGTGGGCAGCTCGACAGAGTCGGCGTTGGGGAAGTTGAACACAACGGCGGTACCCGCCTCATTCTGCTCGCGGACAGCAGGCTGGCTGCCGTCAAAGAGCTCCATGGGAACCTTGACATCGCCGCTGTCCATGATGTTGATGGTGGTATTCATCCTGGAGGTCGGATCACCGATAATGTTGATGCTCGTCACGCCCTCCAGCGACTCGATGATCACATTATCGCCGGCCTGAACGGTGATAATGTTGTTTTCGTCCGGCCTGACCACAGTACCGCGGGCCACCATCGTCGCCTGATCCGCCTTGATGACGGCATAGGCCTCCTCAAAACTGAAGAAATCATTGCTCACATAGACAGGCGTGGTGCTGTTGTTGCCCGTGCGCAGGCCATTGACGCTGTAATACGTCGTGCCGTTGGACTCCCAGCTCTCCACCTCGTTGCCGGAGCCGACATACAGCGGCGCGACATTGCTGTGATTGCGGGAATTGTACACGGAATTCGGCGCAAGAATCATTCCCTTGACATAGGATGGCGGCAGATTCTCGCCGTCGGCAAAGCCGGAATTGCTCCAGCCGCCGGAATAGGTACCCTGCACGAGGATAGCGCCCATCATGTGCAGCTCGGAGTATGCATTGCCGAACGCCAGCACATTGTAGCCGTCCAGAAACGACACCAGATGATAGCCGTGCTCATAATCCGTGAACACATACTGTGCTTCCGTACGCTCCGCGGCTTCTGCCGCCCGCGACGGCAGAGCATAGCCCGAGATCGTCAGCATAAACGCCATCAGCAGCGCCGACATTCTCCTCAGCCAGTCATTTCTTCTCATTTGCACCTCTCCGTTTCACATCCGAAATGCACAGCAGTATATTATCCCACTGTTCATATAGTATTTTAAATTCTCCGGGGACACAAGTCAAGGTTTTTGCGCTAATGGACAGAAATTCGCATGAATGGCCGCCGCCTGAAAAGCGCAGCAAAAGGCGGATCCCCCGCTGTGGGAGATCCGCCGTGGATGTTACCGTCTGCTTCCGCAGCTGCACTGACTCGTACCCCTGTGAGGGCAGGAACCCTCGGGACAGCCGATGCACTTGCTTCCGCTCTTCTTGGCCTTGATGACATACCCTGCCGCGAGGCCGATGACGACCAGCAGCACAAGCACAATGATGATATCCGTCATTACACAGCCTCCCTTACAGATGCATTCTTACGCCTTGGCCTTGAGCTCGTACTCCGCCTTGAGGTTCTTGCGGGTATTCATGATGATCGCCACGATGGCGGCCACAATCGCAGCCACGATGATCAGACCGGGCAGGAAGCCGGCGCCGAAGGAGCCGGTGGTGATCAGCGTGCCGATCTGGTACACCAGATAGCCCACGGTGAAGCCGGTACCCATCTGCAGACCAATGCCGCCCCACAGCCACTTGGAGCTCTTCATCTCGGAATTCATGGCGCCGATAGCCGCAAAGCACGGCGGAGTGAAGAGGTTGAACATCAGATAAGCCAATGCAGCCACCTTTGTCAGGCCGAAGACCGCTGCAACCTCAGCACCGGCACCCTCCATCAGGGCCAGCTCTTCGGTATCAATCAGGTTGGAGATGCCGTAGCACACAGCCAGCGTACCGACAATGTTCTCCTTGGCAATGAAGCCGGTCACGGCCGCAGCCGCCAGCTGCCAGGCATGATAGCCGACAATCGGGATGAGCACATAAGCAAAGGGATTGGCGATGGTCGCGAGGATGGAAGTCTTCTCCGCGCCCTCAGCCACAACCTGGAAGGACCAGTCGAACATCTGCATCACCTGTACGGCGGTGTTGCACAGCAGGATGATGGTGCCGGCCTTGACGATGTAGGCCCAGCCGCGGTTCAGCATGGACTGGCAGGCGCGGATGATGCTGGGCACCTTGTACTCAGGCAGCTCAATGATGAAGTAGGACTTGCGGATCTTGTGGCCGGTAATCTGGTTGATCAGCAGCGCGCCCAGGAAGATCAGCAGGATACCAGCGAAGTACATCATCGGGCCCACCCAGGACGCATCGGAGAAGAACGCGCCGGCAAACAGGGCGATAACCGGCAGCTTCGCGCCGCAGGGCATGAAGGGCGTCAGCATTGCCGTAGCGCGGCGTTCACGCTCGTTGCGGATGGTACGGCAGGCCATGACGCCGGGGATAGCGCAGCCGGTACCGATGACAAAGGGAATCACAGACTTGCCGGACAGGCCTACCTTCTTGAAGATCGGATCCAGCACCACAGAGGCGCGGGCCATGTAGCCGCAGTCCTCCAGCAGGGCAATCAGGAAGTACATGACCATCACCAGGGGCAGGAAGCCGATCACCGCGATCACGCCGCCGATCACGCCGTCCACCAGCAGGGTCTGCAGAATATCGGATGCACCGGACACCTTCTCAGCCACCCAGCCCTGGAAGCCCTCCAGCCAGGCAACCAGCGTATCCGCCAGCCACGGGCCAAACGCTGCCTGAGACACCCAGAACACGAAATACATGATCACCGCGAAAATCAGCAGGCCAGCAACAGGATGGGTAATCACCGCGTCGATCTTGTCCTGGAAGTTCTTGTCAGCAGTCTTCACAACGCGCTTTTCCACCTTGCCGACAACGCTGTTGACAAACTGGAAGCGGGCGCGGTCCGCCTGTTCGACGACCTTCTTGTTCGTCAGGTCGATATTGCCCTGCGTGTAGGGCGCCATCTGCCCCTTGCCCGCCTGCGCAACGGCCGCAGCGATGACCTCCTTCAGGCCTTCGTTGGTGGTGGAGACCGTCTCCACCACGGGGCAGCCCAGCTTCTGGGACAGCGCCGCCACGTCGATCACGGTTTTCTTCTTCTCATTCACATCCGCCTTGTTCAGCGCGACCACAACCGGAACGCCCAGTTCCAGCAGCTGCGTGGTGAAGAACAGGCTGCGGCTCAGGTTGGTTGCGTCAACGATGTTGACGATCACGTCAGGGTTCTCGTTCTTGACGTAGGAGGAGGTGATGCTCTCCTCGGACGTGAAGGGAGACATCGAATATGCACCGGGCAGGTCAACCGCAATCAGCTCCTGAGCGCCGCTGCAGTAGGCCCTCTTGATGGGGTGTTCCTTCTTCTCAACGGTCACGCCCGCCCAGTTGCCGACGCGCTCGTTGCGGCCCGTCAGCGCATTGTACATGGTCGTTTTGCCGCTGTTGGGATTACCGGTCAAAGCAATACGCATGGTGTTTCCTCCTCTTTATACCTGTCTTCCATGATACGACGAGTTAATCTTGGCTAACTGCGCCCTGTAAAAAAACAATCAGCTGCTTGACGCCTGCGCCATTGTTATCAGATAACAATGGCAGCGGCCAACTGATTGTCGATGTTATAGCGGGCGTCCTTGATGGAAACAACGCAGCCACCCCTGAGGCGCGAGACCACCGTGATCGGCTCTCCGCTGTAACAGCCGAGGGAGAACAGGAACGCATTCATCTCTTCGTCATCGGTATCGATACGCTGGATGATGTACTCCTTCCCCACCTGTGCATTCATCAAGTTCATGCTCATCACCTGACGCAGTGAATTACAGTTAGCAGACGCTAACCGCGTTGTTAATATAGCACTGTCCGCAGCCTTTGTCAACCCCTTTCCAGATGTATTTTCCAGAAAAATAACAGCAATCCTGCGGCGTTTGTCAAAAAACCGAACATTTATGGACAAATCGCTAAAGTTGTCCGATTTTTTTATTTCTGAGCCGTTCCGCTTCTTTACAAACGCCTGATTTGGGTGTATCATGAAGAGGTACGATTCCCCCCCACCGACAAAATCAGGAGGATGATAACCATGAAGAAGTTTGCCAGCCTGCTGCTCGCGCTGTGCATGCTGCTGAGCGTGTTCACCGTCGCTTCCGCCGACGGCGTTGCCGCTGACCAGATCAAGATCGGCATGATCTGCATCGGTGATGAGAACGAAGGCTACACCGCCAACCACATCAACGGTCTGCGTCAGGCCTGCGCCGCGCTGGGCATCAACGAGGCGACTCAGGTCATCTATAAGTACAACATCCCCGAGACCGAAGCTGCCTATGAAGCCGCCATCGACCTGGCTGAGCAGGGCTGCAACATCATCTTCGCCAACTCCTTCGGCCACGAGTCCTATGTGATGCTGGCTGCCTCCGAGTATCCGGAGATCGAGTTCTGCCACGCCACCGGCACCCAGGCCAAGGACGCCGGTCTGGAGAACTTCCACAACTACTTCACCGCCATCTACGAAGCCCGCTATGTCAGCGGCGTGGTTGCCGGTCTGAAGCTGAACCAGATGATCGCTGACGGCCAGATCACCGCCGAGCAGGCCAAGATGGGCTATGTCGGCGCCTTCCCCTTCGAAGAAGTGAAGTCCGGCTACACCGCCTTCTATCTGGGCGCCCGCAGCGTCTGCCCCTCCGTGACCATGGAGGTCAAGTTCACCAACTCCTGGGGCGACATGGCGCTGGAAAAGGAAGCCGCCGAGGCCCTGATTGCCAACAACTGCGTGCTGATCTCCCAGCATGCCGACACCACCGGTGCCCCCACTGCCTGCGAGGCGGCTGGCGTGCCCTGCGTTGGCTACAACATCTCCATGATTCCCGCCGCTCCCACCACTGCACTGGTGTCCTCTGCCGCCAACTGGGGCGCTTACTGCACCTATGCCGTCAAGAACGTGCTGGAAGGCACCTCCTTCGCTCCCGACTGGTGCTACGGCTATGTTGACGGCGCTGTGTACCTGACTGAGCTGAACGAGGCTGTCGTGGCCCCCGGCACCGCCGAAAAGGTCGCCGAGGTTGAGGCTGCCCTGAAGAACGGCACCCTGCATGTGTTCGATACCGCCACCTTCACCGTGAACGGCGAGACCGTGACCTCCTGGAACACCTGCTACGGCCTGGACGGCATCGAGATGATCTCCGACGGCTACTTCCACGAGTCCGAGGTGCGCTCTGCCCCCTACTTCGGCATCGATATCGACGGCATCTCCATGGTTGAGTAATCCATTGCGCCCCCTGCCCTGCTGCCTGACAAGACGGCAGGGCATTCTTTCTACATTTGAACCGGCACCGGAAAGGGGCTGCAGCTCCGCTATCCCCTTTTCCACCAACCGCAATGGAGGCGTTCTGATTTGCAGAAGAATACCGCAGGCGCCATGATCGAGCTGCGCGGCGTGACGAAACGCTTCGGCTCCGTGGTCGCCAATGAAAACGTTGACCTGACCGTCCGCCGGGGCGAGATCCTCTCCGTGCTGGGCGAAAACGGCAGCGGCAAGACATCGCTGATGAACATGCTGGCCGGCATCTACTTCCCCGATGCAGGCCACATCTTCGTGGAAGGCCGGGAGGTCGTCATCCGTTCGCCCAAGGACGCCTTTGACCTCGGCATCGGCATGATCCACCAGCACTTCAAGCTCGTTGACGTCCTCACCGCCGCCGAGAACATCATCCTCGGCCTGCCCGGCAAGCTGGTGATGGACATGAAGCAGGTCAAGGCCGATATCCAGAAGCTGCTGGACAAGTACGGCTTCGATCTGGATCTTGACGCTAAAATCTACGAGATGAGCGTCAGCCAGAAGCAGACAGTCGAAATCGTCAAGATGCTCTACCGCGGCGCCCACATCCTCATTCTGGACGAGCCCACCGCCGTCCTGACCCCTCAGGAGACGGACAAGCTCTTCCAGGTGCTGCGCAACATGCGCACGCAGGGCCATTCCATCATCATCATCACCCATAAGCTCAACGAGGTGCTCAGCCTCTCCGATCGCGTCGCCGTGCTGCGCAAGGGCCGCTACATCGGCACTGTGGACACCAGGGACGCCACCGAAATGAGCCTGACAGAAATGATGGTGGGCGAAAAGGTCGTGCTGGACATTGAACGTCCCGACCCCGTAAACCCCAGGCTGAAGCTGAAGGTGCAGGACGTGACCGTGGTGAACAAGGAAGGCCGCGAGGTGCTCTCCCACGCCTGCTTTGAGGCCTATACAGGCGAGATTCTGGGCATCGCCGGTATCGCAGGCAGCGGCCAGAAGGAGCTGCTGGAATCCATCGCAGGCCTGCAGCATCTCGTCAGCGGCTCCATCGAGTATACCAACCGCAAGGGCCACATCAAGGAGCTGACCAAAATGAGCGCCCAGAAGATCCGCGAGATCGGTATCCGTCTGGCCTTCGTGCCTGAGGATCGCCTCGGCATGGGTCTGGTGGCCTCCATGGGCATGACAGACAACATGATGCTGCGCTCCTACCGCAAGGGTCGCGGCTTCTTCTCCCGCCGCAAGGAACCCCATGATCTGGCCGAGCGCATCATGCACGAGCTGGGCGTCGTGACCCCCAGCATCGACGCGCCCGTGGGCCGCATGAGCGGCGGCAACGTACAGAAGGTGCTTGTGGGCCGCGAAATCGCCTCCTCCCCGCAGGTGCTGATGGTCGCCTACCCCGTGCGCGGCCTTGATATCAACTCCTCCTACACCATCTACGGCCTGCTCAACGAGCAGAAGAAGCAGGGCTCCTGCGTGATCTGTGTGGGCGAGGATCTGGACGTGCTGCTGGCGCTGTGCGACCGCATCCTTGTGCTGGCGGACGGACACATCAGCGGCGTTGTCGACGCACGCACCGCCACCAAGGAGCAGATCGGCCTGATGATGACCAGCCATGAACAGAAGGAGGTGCACGCATGAGCGCCGTCAAGGAACCCCTTTTCCACGTCGTCAAGCGCGATAACAGCAGCTTCCTGCGCGGCATGCTGGTGCGCCTTGCAGCCATCGTGCTTGGCCTGATCGTCTGCGCGGTCATCATCGTACTGCTGACGGGGATGAATCCTCTGAATGTCTATGCGGCGCTGTGGGATGGCGCTGTGGGCACCTCCCGCCGCATGTGGATCACCCTGCGCGACTCGGCAATCCTGCTGTGCATTGGCTTTGCAGTCATGCCCGCATTCCGCATGCGCTTCTGGAACACCGGCGCAGAGGGACAGGTGCTCGTCGGTTCGCTGGCCACGGCTGCCGTGATGATCTACGGCGTGAATCTCCCCCCATGGCTGCTGTACACCCTGTGCCCGCTGGCGGGTATCGCCGCCGGCATCCTGTGGGGCATTGTGCCCGCGTTCTTCAAGGCGCACTGGAACACCAACGAGACGCTCTTCACCCTGATGCTGAACTACATCGCCACACAGCTGGTAGCCTACTGCATCATCTTCTGGGAAAAGCCCAAGGGCTCCAACTCCGTAGGCCTGATCAACATGAAGGGCAAGATCGGCTGGCTGCCCAAGGTATGGAACAACGATTACATCCTGCCCATCATCATCGTGGTGGTGATGGCAGTCGTCCTGTTCATCTACATGCGTTACACCAAGCAGGGCTATGAGGTCAGCGTCGTGGGCGAGAGCGAGAACACCGCCCATTACGCAGGCATCAACGTGCGCAAGGTCATCATCCGCACGATGGCGATCTGCGGCGGCATCGCGGGCGTCGCAGGCTACCTGCTGACAGCGGGCGTGGGACATACCATCTCCACCGGTCTTGCCGGCGGCCGGGGCTTCACGGCCATCGTCGTGGCCTGGCTGGGCAAGCTGAATCCCTTTGCAATGATGCTGGTCGCGTTCTTCCTCGTGTTCATGCAGAAGGGATCGATTGAAATCGCCTCCCAGTTCAACCTGAACGAAAACGCCAGCGAAATTCTCACCGGCGTACTGCTGTTCTTTATCCTGGGCTGCGAATTCTTCATCAACTACCGTCTGGAATTCCGCAAGGCTGAGAAAGAGGAGGCGATCAAGGCATGAATGTGATCATCGTTTTCCTGCAGAAGGCCATCACGCAGGGCATTCCGCTCCTTTTCGGCGCCAGCGGCGAAATCCTGACGGAAAAGTCCGGCAACCTGAACCTCGGCGTTCCCGGCATGATGTACATGGGCGGCGTAGGCGGCCTGATCGGCGCGTTCCTCTATGAAAACAACGCGGCAAATCCCGTGCCCTTTGTGGGCATGATGATCGCCCTGGCGTGCGCGCTGCTGTGCGCAGGGCTTGGCGCTCTGGTTTACAGCGTGCTGACCATCACCCTTCGCGCAAACCAGAACGTCACCGGCCTTGCGCTGACGACCTTCGGCATGGGCTTTGGCAACTTCTTCGGCGGTTCGCTGTCAAAGCTGGCTGGCGGCGTGGGTCAGCTGTCCACGCAGGTGACGGCCAGCGCCTTCCGCGCCAAGCTCCCTGTGCTCAGCGAGATTCCCGTGGTGGGCGAGCTGCTGTTCAGCTATGGCTGGCTGACCTACTTCGCTCTTCTGATGACATTCATCCTGAGCTGGTTCATGTTCCGCACGCGCATCGGCCTGAACCTGCGCTCTATCGGCGAGAGCGCCGCCACGGCAGACGCAGCGGGCATCAACGTCACCCGCTACAAGTACCTTTCCACCATCGTAGGCGGCATGATGGCCGGTCTGGGCGGATTGTACTTCGTCATGGAGTACACCGGCGGCACCTGGGTCAACAACGGCTTCGGTGACCGCGGCTGGCTGGCAGTGGCGCTGGTCATCTTCGCGCGCTGGCGTCCGCTGAACGCCATCTGGGGCTCGTTCCTCTTCGGCGGCCTGTACATCCTGTACCTGTACCTGCCGCTGAGCCGCGACATGCAGGAGGTTTTCAAGGCACTGCCTTATCTGGTCACCATCGTGGTGCTGGTCATCACCAGCCTGCGCAAGAAGCGCGAGGATCAGCCCCCGGCAGCGCTGGGCCTGCCCTATTTCCGCGAAAGCCGCGGATGACCATCCCAATCCGCAAAGCAATGCCGGTCTATCCCCGGAGTCACATGGCTCCAGGAACAGACCGGCACTTTGTATGCACTGAAGAACCTCTTTCTTTCACCCGATCGCGAAATAGTGCGGCAGAAGCAAGAAATTCGCCCCATTGCTGCCCGGCAGCGGAATGAAGTGGGACTCCGGATCCACGTCAAGCCACGCCTGCAGCGCCTGAGATTCTCCCTGCGGCACGCGGCGGATGTTCCGGAAGGTCCTGGGCTCCTCAAAGTAGCTGAACAGCACATCCTCATGCATGGCAATGGACTGATACCTGTCTCCCTGCAGCAGCCCCTCCTCCACGATGGCGTAATGATGATACACATAGCGCCACATGCTCTCGTGCTTCAGATATGCGATGCGGCCGCGGCGCTTTTCCGGCGGCGTCGGACGCTGCCAGTCGGCAATGCTGCGGGGTTCATCATGCCAGTAGATGTTGTACATCCTCGCCCAGTCGCGCGTTTCCTCCTTCTGCGGCCACTGTGCCAGCAGAGGATGCAGCGGCGCCATGAAGCTTTCCGGCGTCAGCTCCTCCTCCAGCGCCTCATAGTACAGAAAGAGCTGACTTCCATGGTAATACAGCGCGGCGGTCATCAGGCGACCCTGCGCAATCAGCATGCGTGCATTTTCCTCGCACTGCGCCACCAGGGACTGCACCTGCGCCATATCGTCCGTATCCAGACGGCCGCGCCAGTGATTCCGGCACACAGGATGTTTCATTCCGATATCCACTCCGTTCATCTGCCTCCGACTCTTGCAGCCGGGATATGCTTTCGTCATTATACCACGGCACACGCTTACTGTAAACCGCACGGTGATTTTCTGCCCGGACAGCAGCAAAAACATTGCCGAAGCCGTCTTTCTGCTGTATAATAGAATCAGTTTTTGTTTGTACAAAAGAAAACGACACACTACATGCAGAAGGAGCTTTCGACATGGAAAAGAAGAGAATCAGCGGCATTGTTTGTGCCATTGTGCTGATCCTGATCCTTGCGCTGATCGGTGCAGGAGCCTTCGTCGGCAGGAATGTCATTGCCTATGAGCAGGCCCTGTCCCTGATGAAGGACGGACAGTACACCGAGGCTGCCATGTCCTTCACGGCGCTGGGCACCTACATGGACGCACCGCGCTATGCTGTTTACTGCCGTGCCATGGCTGCCGGCGAGGAGGGCAGCTACAGCGTGGCCTCCGCCAACCTGCTGACCCTGGGCGATCTGGGTGACAGCAGCCTGCAGGCGGTGTATTACGCCGCCTGCCATGAGGACGCCTGCGGCAACTACGAGAAGGCACGCGAGCTGTTTTTCAGCATCTCCCTGTACAGGGATGCGGCGGAAAAGGCCGCCGAGATGACCGAAAAGGCCAACGCCCGTGACTATGCCCGGGCAAAGGAGTATCTGGCCAATCAGGAATACCAGTTGGCTGCAGTATGCTTCGATCTGCTGGGCAATTACCTTGACAGCGTCCAGCAGGCAGCAGCAGCCCGCGCCGCCGATCAGGAAGCAGAGCTGTCTGCAGCCTATGCCAGGGCAGAGAAGCTTTATGTGCAGGGCAGCTATTCCGCTGCCGCGGAGGCTTTCCTGGCGCTGGGCGACTATCTTGACAGCGCCGCGCGGGCAGATCAGGCACGCACAGCCGGGCTGCAAGCTGCCTATGACGCTGCGCTGGCCTGTGAGCAGGACGGTCGGCTGCAGGACGCCATGGACGCTTTCCTGGCGCTGGGCGACTTCAGCGACAGTGCTGCACAGGCAGAACGCATTCGCCTCCACATCTGTGAGACCGCCTATCAGGCCGCCGACAGCGCTGAAGCTGCCAGCAGCTACATCACCGCCTACGACGGCTTCACCGCCCTTGGCGCCTACAAGGACAGCGCCGCCCGTGCCAGCGCGATCCGCCAGCTGCGCGACTATGCCGTCGCACTTGAAAATGCGGAATACGGCAGCTACTCTTCGGCGCTGCACGGCTTCCTTGCGCTGGGAGATTTCAGTGACAGCGCTGAAAAGGCCCGCGTGCTGTCGGTCAGCGATTTCTCCGCCCTGCGCAGCCTTGGCGCAGGCCTCGCCTCCATCCGGCTGGATGATCTCTACGGCCTGCTGAACGTCCATGAGAACCTCGCCTCCGCACCCTATTGGGATCAGATCAGCACCTTCAACAGCTTCGGTCTGGCCCGCGTGGAGAAGGATGGCGGCTACGGCTATATCAACCTGCAGGGACAGCTCGTAATCCCCTGCATCTATCTGGACGCCTTCTCCTTTGATGCGCAGGGAATGTGCCGTGTTCGCACGGAGCGCGGCTGGGGCTATATCGACGTGACAGGCCAGGAGATCATCCCCTGCCAGTATGCGCAGATCAGCGTCTTCTCCGGCGAGATATGCACGGTGCTGTCCCGGGACAATCACCTGGGTCTGATGAACCGTCAGGGACAGATGGTGCTTCCCCCTGACTACACGATTCTGGGCAGCAGCACGACCGGCCGCAGGCTTAGTTCCAGCACCGTTCTGGAGCCGGTCTTCGACGCCAACGGCCTGATGCAGCTCAGCAACGGCAAAGCCTATGGCCTTGTCAATACCTCCGGCGAATTGATGGGCGAGATCTGCTGGGACAGCATTTACAGCTTCCAGGAAGGCCTGTACCGCGTGAAGTCCGGCAAGAAATACGGCTTCATCAACACCTCCGGCGAGGTCGTTATCAAGGCAGTCTGGGAGGAAGCCGGCAATTTCCACGACGGTCTGGCCAGCGTGAAGTCCGGCAAGAAGTACGGCTTCATCAACACCTCCGGCGAGATGGTCATCCCTGCCATTTATGACGAAGTAACCGCCTTCGCAGACGGGCTTGCCGCCGTGCGGATGAACGAAACCGGCTGGCTGATCATCGACAAGACCGGTAAGGATCTCTATTTCGACGTCGTGCCCTACAAGACGGCCCTGAAGGCCCTGGAGGACGGCGACTATGAGGCCGCATACCGCGGCTTCGAGGCGCTGGGCAAATACGGCGACGCTCAGACGATGCTTCAGGAAACCACCTATCGCTATGCCCTGTCCCTGATTGCCGCAAATGACCGCACCAACGCTGCCGCACTCCTGTCCGGCGGTCTCCGCGGCTACAAGGACAGCGATTCTCTATCCGCCCAGCTCAATGCCGATGCACTCTTCGATCAGGGACAGTACGCTGCTGCATGGAGCCTCTATGCGCAGCTGGACGCGCCGTACCATTCTCACGACGCGGAGTACCAGACCATGTACGACAGCGCCGCAGCGCTTCTGGAGAACGCCGGTTACGACGAAGCCATCTCTGCCTTCACCGCGCTGGGCAGCTATTCCGACAGCGTCGCCCGCATTCAACAGGCCTACGACGGCAAGTACGCCGCGGAATATCAGCAGGCCAACACCTTGCTTGAGTCCGGTGAATTCGATACTGCCGAAGCGCTCTTCCGTTCCCTCGGCGATTACAGCAAGGCGCAGGAAATGGTCTCCGAGTGCCGCTATCGCAAGGCCGCCGCGCTGGCTGCTGCGGGCAAAACCGCCGACGCTGCCGCACTCTACGCCGCGCTGGGCACGTACCGTGACAGCCAGGCCCTGCGCCTGCAGCTTAACGCCGACGCACTTTTCGCAAAGGGTGAATACGGCGAGGCCTATGCCGTGTACAGCCAGCTTGATGCGGCCTATCACACCCATGCCGACGACTACACCGCGCTTTACGCGCAGGCCGGACAGCAGCGCGACGCAGGCGCTTATGCCGATGCTGCCGCAGGCTTTGCAGCGCTGGGCGGCTACTCTGATGCTGCCGCACAGGCTGTCGAGATGCAGTATCAGCATGCCCTGTCGCTGGCCGCTGCCGGTAAATACACCGAGTCAAACCTGACGCTTTCCGCCATCACGACCTACAAGGACAGCGCCTCCCTCATCATCCGCAACAACGCCGATGCATTCTTTGCCAAGGGGCAGTACAGCGCCGCCTACGATCTGTACGCAACCCTTGACGCTGCCTACCACACCCACGCGGATGATTACGCAGCCCTCTACGCCAACGCTGAAGTCCAGCGGACCGAAGGCAAGTACGACGACGCAGCCGCCGCCTTCTCCGCGCTGGGCAAATACTCCGACGCAGCCGCGCAGGTGACCGAAACGAAGTATCAGCAGGCCGCTTCTCTTGCGGCAAAGGGCGAGTACTCCGACGCCAATACCCTCCTCAAGGGCATCAGTGATTACAAGGACAGCACATCCCTCATCGTCCGCAACAACGCCGATGCATTCTTTGCCAAGGGGCAGTACAGCGCCGCCTACGACCTGTACGCAACCCTTGACGCTGCCTACCACACCCACGCGGATGATTACGCAGCCCTCTACGCCAGCGCTGAAGTCCAGCGAACCGAAGGCAAGTACGACGACGCAGCCGCCGCCTTCTCCGCGCTGGGCAAATACTCCGACGCAGCCGCGCAGGTGACCGAAACGAAGTATCAGCAGGCTGTCCATCTGGCAGATGCCGGCAGCTACAAGGCTTCCTCCGCGCTCCTGACCGTGATTTCCTCCTACAAGGATTCCGCGACGCTCATCAAGCGCGTGCAGGCAGATGAGGCCTTCTCAAAAGGCCAGTATGCCGATGCGTACGCCATCTACATCACACTGCCGCAGGAATACCATACCCATACTGCCGACTACGCTTCCCTGTTCTCGCAGGCCGAGGCACTGCAGGCCGAGGGCCGCTATGACGAGGCCTATGACCTGTACGCCTCCCTCGGCAGCTATCCCAACGTGGCCGAAAAGCTGCTGGAGGTTGGCGTTGACAAGGCCGCGGCGCTTTACGCCCGTTCGGATTTCCTCGAAGCCGCCGCCGTGTACGACAGCCTTGGCGACCTCCCCAGCGCGCAGAACGCCCGCTATCAGCATGCGCTGACCCAGAAGCAGGCAGGCCAGTACGCCGAAGCCAGCAGTGTATGGCTGGCACTGGGTGATTACAGCGACAGCCGTCAGCAAAATTACCGCATGGGCGTGGAGCTCGCCGCATCCGGCAAGCTGGCGGAAGCGCTGACGGTTTTCCAGGGCGACGTGGAATACGCGGACGCCCGCGAGCAGCTCTACCTCCTGGCGCAGAAGGCCTCCGCTCAGAAGCGCTACGATGTGTCTGTCTCCGCTTACACGCTGCTTGGCTCCTACAAGGACAGCGGCATGAGCCTGACCATGGACACCTATGCCTACGGTGAGCAGCTGTATGAAGGAGGACAGTACGACAGGGCTGCGGAGGTTTTCGCCAGCATGAACGGCTTCTCCAATACGGAGGAGCGCGCGAAAATCTGCAAATACGCTGCAGCAAAGGAGGAACTCGAAAAGGGTAACTTTACCTCCGCAAAGAATCGCTTCCTCGCGCTGGGCCAATACTCCGACAGCGCGGCCATGGCCAAGGAAGCAGATTACCGCGCCGCTGCAAAGGCCTTCTCCGAACAGCGCTATGAGGATGCTCTGACCATGTATCTGGCCCTGAACAGCTATTCCCAGAGCAAGACCCGCGTCAACGAATGCCGCTATGCCATCGGCGAACGCGAATACAACGCTGGGAAATACGCTGCAGCCATCGAGCAGTTTGCCACCCTGAAGAGCGCAAAATACCGTGACAGCGAGACCCGCTGGCTGCAGGCCCGCTATGCCCAGTACGACGTGTACCTGCAGGATGGCCAGTACGACAAGGCCATCACCGGCTTCGAAGCTCTGGGCGATTACAGCGACAGCGTCCTCCGCGCGCAGGCCGCCCATTACATGAAGGCCAAAGCGCTGGATACGCAAGGCAAGGTACGGCAGGCCTACGATGAGTACGTCCTTGCGCAGAACATCGCCGACGCCAAGCAGCAGGTCCGGATCCACGCCCACACACTGGGTCAGGAGCTGTACCTTGCCAACAAGTACACCGAGGCCGTAGAGTGGTACGAAATCGCCGACGGCTACTCCGACGCGCACAGCCAGCTCTACAAGATCGGCCAGTACTTCTTCTCCACGCAGGATTACCTCTACGCCATGAATGCCTTCAAGACCCTTGCAGGCTACGAGGACGTGTCCGACTGCCTCCACCGCATCGGCCAGTACTACGAGATGCTGCCGGACGAGCAGAACGCATACCTTGCATATGGCTTTGCCGGAGATTACAAGGACGCCGCTGCCAAGGTGCAGGCCCTGGCCAAGAGTCTCCATGACAAGGCTGACAAGCTGCTGGACAGCGGCAAGTACAGCGAAGCAGATCAGCTGTACTACACGCTGGCCAAGATCGATCCGGCATACGTGGACGACCTGAACATGTCCGCATTCCTCCAGAAGATGCGCTACATCACGAAGATCACCTTCGGCCGTCAGGACGGCAGTGCACTCACGTGGACGCGTGTAGGCGCGGAGTCCGGCAAGATGATCCTCGTCTCTGAAAAGTCGCTGGCGAAGCTCCCCATGACGTCCAGCCGAACGAATGCCACGACAGTCTCCTCCTGGATGAAAACCGCCCCCTTCAATCTCTTTACGGCTGAAGAGCGCGATCTGGCGACGATCTGGATCATGAGCAAGTCGGAGGTAGAAAAGTATCTGCCAACCGAGAACGACCGCAGAGTTTCAGGCGTTGACTACGTCTGGACCTCCACGAATAACTACTCAAGTTATTACGTCACGTACGCCAGCGGCAGCACGTATATGAATGAATACGGAAGCAAAACATCTTCCTACGGCGTCCGTCCCGGCATGAAGCTGGCACTGAACCGCGCGCTGTATGATCTGATCACTGCACCGAACAGCGGCTACAAGCTCTATAACAGCAGCGGTAAGGCCGTCACCTTCGACAAGCCCTATGCTGAAGGCAAGCGCATTCCCATGCTGAGCGAGCTGGATGCTGTACAAAGCACCTACACTGTCAGCAGCACTGGATACACCTACGGTTTCAAGCTGAACAACGGATACTATGTCAGCCAGAACAGGGGGAAGAGCAACTCTTACGCGATGTGTAAGCTCACCTTCACCTCCACCACAGGCTACATCTACCTTGACTGCATCAACTATGCAGAATCTGGCGACGACTACGGCATGGTATCCAAACTGGATACGTCTCTGGCCCTTTCTTCCAGCGCTGACAACAGCAGCAAGCTGTTCAAGACCTTCCGCAACATCAGTTCCAGCAGCGTACAGACGATCATCATTCCTGTCCCGGATGACACAGAGCATACCATCTACATCAAGTTCATCAAGGATTACTACTCCGACCTCTACAACGACAGCCTCCAGTTCAAGGTGCGCTTCGAGTAAACGACCTGACGCAGAACTCCCCCGCAGCCAGCGACTGCGGGGGAGTTTTTTCACCTCTTCTGTGAAGCCGTTATGCGGCGTTGGCCTTGTCTGCGGGCTTGCCGCCGGGGAGCTTTCCGCGCCATGCGGCAAATCTCCGTTTCCACTTTGCACGGGCTTCCAGGCGCTCGCCAAGGTCGCGCGCGCCCACGCCGTACACCAGATACAGAATCAAGGCCGATATGACCATGATGAACACCGTCGATGCGCAGCGACGTCCGGAAGCGTTGACATTGTAACCATCGCGGCCTTCCTCAAAGCACATGTTCTGGATGACCATGGCATAGGACTTGCCGTAGCTGGAATGGAAGGTTGCAGACATGTCATACTCCGTGAAGAGCGCATTGAAGTTGAGCGCGAACACCGCCAGCACGCTGGGCAGCACAATCGGCAGCTTCACCCTCAGGAAGGAGACAAGGCTGCTCGCGCCCAGATTACGGGCCGCATCCTCCAACTCCTCATCAATGGCGTAGAAGGCTGCCTTGATCATCCTCAGCGCAAAGGGCAGCTTGACCACCGTGTAGGCCATGATGATCAGAAACTGCACATTCTCCCGGTAATACAGGTTCGTGTTGAACACATACCAGACGGTATCGGTGTTGAAGTAGGTACGGTAGGAATAGCAGATGAGGATCGTAGGCAGCAGCCACGGGAAGAGCAGGCTGTATTCCAGTACGGTAGCGCGCTTCTTGCCCTTGTTGCGGAAGATATAGTTGACCGCCACTACCACAATCACGCAGGCCAGCGCCGCTGCAATCGCGGAAAGCACAAAGCTCAGCCGGATGCTGCCCACCGTATCCGCATTGGAGAACAGGCCGGAAATGGAGCCCACACGCGTACGAAGCTTGCCTCTGTTGGTCAGGAACTCATAGTCCTGCTGACCGAAGAAGTTGATCAGTGTGAACTGATCAAAGCTCAGCGTCTTGGAACGGATGGCAGGATAGTTCTGGAACGCAAAGAGGACGATCATCACCACCGGCGTCATGTAGATTACAAACAGCACATACGCATAGATGTGCGCCAGCGCATTCGCCACAGGGTTGGTGATCTTCTGTTTGACCAGCTTGGCCTTTGTCTTGCTGACAGACAGGTAATGCCCCTTGCGCTCGTAGGCAGTGAGGATGTTCAGCAGAATGATGGTAAACAGCGCCAGAATCACCGACAACAGCGCTGCGCGGGCCTGGGGGAAGGCCTCATCTGCCACAGAGGAGCCAGCCAGACGGACAATCTCCGGGTTGATGGAGTCATAGCCCAGCAGCGTCGGCGCAGACATGGCGCACAGACCCGTGATAAAGGTCATGACCGTCAGGGAGAACAGCGTCGGAATCAGCGTGGGGAACACAACCTTCAGCAGCACCTTGAAGGGCTTTGCGCCCATGTTGCGCGCCGCTTCGACGGTGTTGTAATCAATCCCGCGGATCGCGTTGCGCAGGAAGAGGCAGTGATTCGACGTACAGGCGAAGGTCATCGTGAACAGCACCGCGTTGAAGCCGGTGAACCAGCTGGGGTTCATGTCCGGAAATATTCCCTTGAGCCATGTGGTCAGGATGCCGTCGGAATCGTAGAGAAACAGGTAGCCCGTCACCAGCGCCACACCGGAATACACCAGCGTGGTCATGTAGCCGATCCGCAGCACCTTCGCACCCTTGATGTCGAAGTACTCTGTCAGCAGCACAATCGATATGCCCACCACATTCACCGTGACGACCAGGCACAGCGCCAGCTTCAGAGAATTCCACAAAAACCGGGGCATATTGCCCGCAAGGAAGAACCTGATGACCGCCAGCGGGTCGATATTGCCCGCTGCATCCCTGGTTGTGAAGATCTGGGCAAGGGTATTCAGGCAGGGCAGCAGCATGAAGCCAAAGAACAGGTACACGAAGAACGCCGTGCCGAATACCTTCCAGATCATCCCCGGCGAGCGCCAGGAGGGCTTTGCCTTTTGCATCTGTCGCAGCCTCCTTCCGTCACGCGGGATAGGACATCACGTCCGCCGCACTCAGTGCCAGCGACACCTTCTCGCCCTGACGGTAAAGGTGTACGCCGTCATTTTTCTCCACCGCCTTGAGGATCGTGCCGTTCACATCCACGTGGTACTTGATGTACAGGCCGTAATACTCGTAATCCTTCACCACGCCCGGCACACAGCATTCGCCCGCGATGGCAGGCTGGTTGACGCGGATACGCTCCAGGCGGATAAAGTGCTTTTCATCCTTCGCCAGCCCCATCTTTTCCGTAACCTCTGCAGGGAGAGCATTGATATCGCCGATGAAGTTGCACACAAATTCCGTCGCGGAGTGATTGTAGATCTCGTTCGGGGTACCAATCTGCTCGATAAAGCCCTTATTGAACACAGCAATGCGGTCGGACAGCGTCAGGGCCTCCTCCTGATCATGGGTGACGTAGATGGTCGTGATGCCGAAATCGCGCTGCATCTTCTTCAGTTCGTTGCGCAGCTGCACGCGGAGCTTCGCATCCAGATTGGACAGCGGCTCGTCCATGCAAATGATGGCCGGGCCCGTCACCAGCGCACGGGCGATGGCCACGCGCTGCTGCTGACCGCCGGAAAGCTGGCTGACAGCCTTCTGCAGCTGCTCGTCTGTCAGATCAACCTTCCGCGCGATCTCGCGCACCTTCTGATCAACCTCCGCCTTCTTCAGCTTGCGGATCTTCAGGCCAAAGGCAATGTTGTCATACACCGTCATCGTCGGAAACAGCGCGTAGGACTGGAACACAATACCGATGTTGCGCTTCTCAATCGGCACATGGGTGATGTCCTGCCCGTTCACATTGACTGTACCGCCGGCCGGATCAATAAAGCCGGTGATGGTGCGCAGCGTAGTGGTTTTGCCGCAGCCGGAGGGGCCCAGAAAGGTGAAGAATTCTCCCTCCTTCACCTCGACGTTGATGTTGTGCAGGGCCTCGAAATCGCCGAAGCGAACGACGATATCCTTCAATTCGATCATAAGGAGGATGCTCCCTTCCATAAATACAGGATAGGGCGAGCCTGATGCAGTTCAGACTCGCCCTGATGGATTTACCTGTGGATTACTTGGCCTGAGTCAGCGTCGCCCAGTCCAGGTTGTCCCAATCGGGCTCGGCAGGGGCGGCAGAGTTGTCAGCCCAGTAGAAGCCCAGATTGGTCATGATGTTGGTCCACTCAGAGGAGTGCGCGCCCACGTACTCGGCATAGGTCATGTCGGTGCCGGGAACCTTGTTCAGCGCGAAGTTCTTGAGAGTGTAGATCTGGGGGATCTCCTCGCCGTAGATTTCTTCCACAGCGCCCTGATTGCAGGGGAAGGAGTCAAACTCGTCCGCCCATGCAGCCTGGGTCTCGGCAGAGCCGAACCACTCGGCAAAGGCCTTCACGACCTCGGTCTCTTCAGCGGTGCGGCCCTCACGGTCGAGGACGCCCAGATACTCGGCGATGTAGTAAGTGCCGTCAGCGATGTCGACCAGCGCCCAGTTTTCGGGTTCCAGAGCGCCGACGAGGGGATTCTCGGAGCCGGAAGCTGCGTCGTCAACCTTGCCGTACAGAGAAGAGGAGTAGAAGGTGGAAACCTGCACCTCGCCGCGGTTCAGGGGATCGAAGCCATAGCTGTCGCCGGTGAACACGCCGCCCTGGCAGTAGGCCCACAGCGTCTTCCAGCCGTCGATGGAGATGCCGCCGGCGGGGCTGGCAGGATCGGTGAAGGCATACAGCATGGAATTGTTGATGTTGCCGTTGGTAGTACCGCCTACCTTGCCCTGACGATACCAGGTGTAGCCGCAGTTGACGATGTCAGCCCAGTGCTCGAACTTCAGCTCGGCGCCCTTGGTGCCCAGATCGTCAGTACGGTAGAGCATCAGGATGTTCTGGATGACCAGGCCGTAAGCCTTGCCGTCATATTTATACTGGCCGACCTGCTCCGCCCAGGAGGGAGTCCAGTCGATGACCTTCAGATTCTCGTAGGTGCCGTTGATGACCTGGGACCAGCGGACTTCGTTCAGGCCGAAGAGAATGTCGCCGTCCTTGTTCTCATTGGCAGCCTGCACGGCAGCCACGTCACCGGAGATGACAGAAGAGTCATCCATGGAGATGGTGAAGCCAGCCTGCTTGGCCGCTTCCTTCAGCCAAGTGGCGCGCTCGGTGGAGTTGGAGTTGGAGTAGATGCGGATGGTCACATCGGAGTAGTCTTCCGCAGCAGCGAAAGAGCACAGAGACAGTACCATCACCAGAGCCAGAAGCATGGAAACGAGCTTCTTCATGTGGGGGTCCTCCTTGCATTTGAATATAGGTTTACAACGAACCATATCGGTTATGGTCATTATACCACAGCGTTCTGGCCATGTAAAGGCCAAATCCTACATTCAAAAAACTTTTGCGCAAAAAGGAAGCCGGAGGACTCCCCTTCCGGCTTCGCATATCCGTTTACTTCAGGCCCAGCTCGTCCTTGTCCGCCGTCTGGATGCCGTGGGCTGCCAGCAGCGCGCAGAATTTCTCTTCATCGGAGATGCGGAAGACCATATAGGCCTTCCCCTCCTTGTGGGTGAAGAGGGAGTACATGTACTCCACGTCCAGATTGCCCTCCGCCAGCACCGCCAGCACAGGAGCCAGGCCGCCCGCCTGATCAGGCACACAGACCACCGTCACCGGGGTCTTGGAGAGGATGCACCCGGAAGCCAGCAGCGCCTCAGTAGCCTTGTCGGTATCATCCACGATCAGGCGAAGCACGCCGTAGTCCTTCGTTTCCGCGATGGAGATGGCGCGCATGTCGATGCCGTTCTCCGCCAGGAGCTTGGTCACTTCCGCCAGCTGACCGGCACGGTTTTCCAGAAACACAGAAATCTGATGAACGCTCATGTCCGCACCTCCTTAAATCTTGCGCTTGTCGATCACACGCACCGCCTTGCCCTCGGAGCGGGTGATGCTCTTGGGCGACACGATACGCACCTTTGCAAAGATGCCCAGCATGGCCTTGAGGGCGCCGACGAGCTTCTTCTCCTGCTCGGCGATCTCGGCCAGGGAGTCGGAGAACTTGTCCGGCGCCATCTCGACCAACACCTCCAGGGTGTCGGAGTGGTTCACGCGGTCGACGATGATCTGATAGTTTGCCGGGTAGCCCTGCTCCATCAGCACAGTCTCGATCTGGGACGGGAATACGTTCACGCCCTTGACGATCAGCATATCGTCGCTGCGGCCCATGGGCTTGGACATCTTGACATGGGTGCGGCCGCAGGAGCACTTCTTGCGGGTCAGCACGCAGATGTCGCGGGTGCGGTAGCGCAGCAGGGGGAAGGCTTCCTTGGTAATGGAGGTGAATACAAGCTCTCCCTTTTCACCCTCGGGAAGAACTTCACCAGTCTCGGGATTGATGATCTCAGCAATGAAGTGATCCTCGTTGATGTGCATGCCGGTCTGCTCGCAGCACTCAAAGGAGACGCCGGGGCCGGAGGTCTCGGTCAGGCCGTAAATATCATAGGCCTTGATGCCGAGACGATTCTCGATGTCATGGCGCATCTCCTCGGACCAAGCTTCCGCGCCGAAGATGCCGGCCTTGAGCTTGATCTTGTCCCGCAGGCCCGCTTCCTCGATGCTCTCCGCCAGGTACTGGGCGTAGGAGGGCGTGCAGCACAGGATGGTGGCCTCCAGGTCGGTCATGAAGGTCAGCTGACGCTCGGTGTTGCCGGAGGACATGGGCAGCGTCAGGCAGCCCACCTTATGGGAGCCGCCATTCAGACCAGGGCCGCCGGTGAACAGGCCGTAGCCATAAGCCACCTGCACCACATCTTCCTTGGTTCCGCCGGCCGCAACGATGGCGCGGGCGCAGCAGTCTTCCCACAGGTCAACGTCGTGCTGGGTGTAGAACGCCACCACGCGGCGACCGGTGGTGCCAGAGGTGGACTGGATGCGCACGCACTCGCTCAGGGGCTTGGCGCACAGGCCGTAGGGATAGGCATCCCGCAGGTCGGCCTTAGTCAGGAAGGGCAGCTTGTGCAGGTCATCAATGGACTTGATGTCCGCAGGGGTGACGCCCTTCTCTTCCATTTTCGCACGGTAGTAGGGCACATTGTCCCACACGTGCTGCACCTGCTTCAACAGGCGCTCGTTCTGCCAGGCTACGATCTGCTCCCGCGATGCGGTTTCGATCTCTGGCTGATAGTAGTTTGCCATGGAAATCATCTCCCAATATAGATTGAACGCACTCGGCGTATGGGTACGAAATCAGGCTTCGCGGCCCAGCATGAAGGCCTTCTTGTTGAGCTCAAGGAACTTCGCGGGAACGCTCTTTTCGATGGCGTCCATCCACTCGTCCAGGGTGAAGTCAAAGTTGCGGCTCAGGTGGCCCATCAGCACGATGTTGACCGCCTTGGAGGAGCCCGCCTGCTCAGCCAAGGTCAGCGCGTCGAAGGCGTCCACCTGGATGCCGGCAGATTGCATCTTGGCCGCCAGATCGGCGGGGTATTCCGCCGCGCCGATGATGACCGGCATGGGATTGATCTGCTGGATATTGGTGACCAGTTTACCTTCAGGGCGGAGGTATTCCGTCCAACGGGCAGCCTCCAGGAGCTCGAAGGAGACGATGTAGTCTGCCTCGCCCTTGTCGATCACAGGGGAATACACCTTGTCGCCAAAGCGCACATAGGTGACGACGCTGCCGCCGCGCTGGCTCATGCCATGCACTTCAGACACCTTGATATCATAGCCCTTGGTCAACAGCAATCTGCCCAGGAGCTTGGAGGCCAGCAGACTGCCCTGGCCGCCCACGCCGACGATCATGATATTCTTCGTATTCATGTTACTCGGCCTCCTTCAGCGCGTCGAAGTGGCACAGCTGAGTGCAAACGCCACAGCCGGTGCACAGGGTATTGTCAATCATGGCCTTGCCATCCTTCATGGAGATGGCGGGGCAGCCGATCTTCATGCACATCTTGCAGGAGCGGCACTTATCCGCATCCACCTTGACGGGCTTGTTATGCTTGACGTACTTCAGCAGCGCGCAGGGACGGCGGCTGATGATGACGGAAGCCTCCGGCGCAGCCAGTTCTTCCTTGATGGCGTCCTCGGTCTGCTTGAGGTCGTAAGGATCCACCACGCGCACGCGGCGGATGCCGACGGCACGGCAGAGGGTCTCCAGGTCGATCTTCGTGCAGGGATCGCCCTTGAGGTTCATGCCGGTGGTGGGGTTCTGCTGATGACCGGTCATGCCGGTGATGGAGTTGTCCACGATGATGATCGTGGCATTGGACTCATTGTAGGCAACGTTGACCAGACCGGTAATGCCGGAGTGCATGAAGGTGGAGTCGCCGATGACCGCCACGGTCTTGCCGTCCGCCTTGCCCTCCAGAGCCTTGGTGAATCCATGGGCGCCAGACACGGACGCGCCCATGCAGATGACGGAATCCACCGCTGCCAGCGGAGCCACCGCACCCAGGGTGTAACAGCCGATATCACCGAGAACAGTGATCTTGTTCTTGGCCAGCGTGTAGAAGAGGCCGCGATGGGGGCATCCGGCGCACATCACCGGGGGACGGGCGGGGATCGCATCCCCTACCCTGCAACCAGCGCAGGGTGCAACTTCGCCCAGCTTCTCCGCCACAAGGTTCTGGCTAAATTCGTCAATGCAGGGGAAGATCTCCTTGCCCTTGACGGTGATACCCAGATCGCGGCAGTGGGCCTCGATGAAGCTGTCCAGCTCTTCGACGATGACGACCTCGTCCACAGAAGCGGCAAAGTCGCGGATCTTCTTCTCCGGCAGGGGCCAGATCAAGCCCAGCTTCATCACCGGGTACTTGTCGCCGCAGACTTCCTTGACGTACTGATAAGCCGTTGAGGAAGTAATGATGCCGCGGGAATGATCCTTGCCATCCTCCACGCGGTTGATCTCAGCCGTCTCCGCCCACTCGACGAGGGCCTTGGTACGCTCCTCCACCACGGGGTGACGCTTCTTGGCGTTGCCAGGCATCATGATGTACTTTGAAGGATTCTTCACATATTCCTTGACGCATTCCACGCGTTCGCCGGGCTCGACGACACTCTGGCTGTGAGATACACGAGTGCACATCTTCAGCAGCACAGGAGTGTCGAACTGCTCGGACATCTCGTACGCCAGCTTCGCAAAGGCGATAGCCTCGGCGGAATCCGCAGGCTCCAGCATGGGGATCTTCGCCGCACGGGCATAATGGCGGGAATCCTGCTCATTCTGGGAAGAATGCATGCCCGCATCGTCCGCCACGCCGATGACCATACCGGCATTCACGCCGGTATAGCTGATGGTGAACAGAGGGTCAGCGGCCACATTCAGGCCCACATGCTTCATGCCGCAGAAGCTGCGCTTGCCCGCGAGGGACGCACCGAAGGCAGCCTCCATGGCGACCTTCTCGTTGGGAGCCCACTCTGCGTAGACCTCCTTGTACCTGGCGATGGCCTCGGTGATCTCGGTGGACGGTGTGCCGGGGTAGCTGGACACAAAGGAACAGCCGGCTTCATAAAGTCCGCGGGCAACAGCTTCATTGCCCAGCATCAGGGTTTTCATGGAGAAATCCTCCTTCAGGATGTATTACTTCTGGGGTTGAGTATCGCCGATGGAATCCGTGACATGCACAGTCACAGTCCGGTCATAGCAGGAGAATACCTGGTCGACGTACGCCTTGTCCATCTTGGGAGTGATCAGGCTGACGACCGGGACGATAATCAGACCAGCGATCATGCAGAACGCGCCCGCATTGATGGGGCTCTGCAGCATCGCCGGAAAGATCGGCTTGGCAACAATGTTGGCAAGCATGACGACGGTGGAGAAGATAAAGCTGCACCAGACGGAAGCACGGGTAGCCTTCTTCCAGTACAGGCCGAAGAGGAATGGCGCAAGGAATGCGCCTGCCAGCGCGCCCCAGCTCACGCCCATCAGCTGAGCAATGAAGGTGACGCTGGACTTGTACTGCACGATCGCCAGCACAACAGAGATCAGGATGAACACCACGATCAAGCCGCGCATGGTCAGCAGCTGCTTCTTTTCATCCATATTCTTGACGAGGGTACCTTTGATGAAGTCCAGCGTCAGGGTAGAAGAGGAAGTCAGCACCAGGGAGGACAGCGTGGACATGGAGGCCGCCAGCACCAGCACGATCACAACGGCAATCAGGATGGTCGGCAGGCCGGAGAGCATCGTGGGCACGACAGCGTCATAGCCCTGGGTCGCAACGTCCACATCGAACAGACGACCAAATCCGCCCAGGAAGTAGCACCCTCCCGCGACGATCGCCGCAAAGATGGTGGAGATGATCATGCCCTTGTTGATGGCCTGCTCGGACTTGATGGCGTAGAACTTCTGCACCATCTGGGGCAGACCCCAGGTGCCAAGGCTGGTCAGCAGGACGACGCCCAACAGATTCAGCGGATCGGGACCGAAGAAGGAGGCAAACACACCCGGTGTGGTAGACACCGCAGGGTCGGACACCTGACCCAGCTTGTTCAGCGCCTCCATGAAGCCGCCCTGACCATTCAGCACCGCTGCGATGACCGCGATGATGCCGCCAATCATGATGATGCCCTGGATGAAGTCGTTGATGGCTGTCGCCATGTAGCCGCCCGCGATGACGTAGATCGCCGTCAGCACCGCCATGACGATGACGCATACGGAGTAGTCAATGTCAAAGGCCATGCCGAACAGGCGGCTGAGGCCGTTATACAGCGAAGCAGTATAGGGAATCAGGAAAATGAAGATGATCGCCGAGGCCGCCAGCTTCAAGGCCTTCGAGTTAAAGCGCGCCTCAAAGAACTGCGGCATGGTGGCGCTGTCCAGATGCTGGGTCATGACGCGGGTACGACGGCCCAGGAAGGCCCAAGCCATCAGCGAGCCGATCAGCGCATTGCCAATGCCAGCCCAGGTTGCAGCGATGCCGTACTTCCAGCCGAACTGACCCGCATAGCCAACAAACACCACAGCCGAGAAGTAAGATGTGCCGTATGCAAACGCCGTCAGCCAAGGGCCGACGCTGCGTCCGCCGAGGACGAAGCCATTCACGTCCGTGGAGTGTTTTCGGCAGTATAGGCCGATGGCAATGGTCATACCAAAGAACACGACGAGCAAACCGAGCTTGATAAACAGATCCATGATGTTTCTCCTTCCATACTACAATCCTACCTGAAACCCTTGCGGGGAAACCACTTCTACAAAACTACTTATCTACATGATTCAGCCAGTGATCTGGCTTTCCACCAGGCGTCCCTTGCAGTACTTCTCGCGCAGCACGGGCTTTTCGATCTTGCCGGTGGGGTTGCGGGGCACCTTGTCAAAGATGACCTTGCGGGGCCGCTTGTAACGGGGCATGCCCTCGCAGAAAGCATTGATCTCCTCCTCGGTGCATTCCATGCCTTTCTTGATTTCGACGATCGCCGCAGCGATCTCGCCCAGACGCGGATGGGGCAGGCCGATGACGGCCACGTCCTTGATCTTGTCGAAGCGACGCATGAAGTTCTCGATCTCCACGGGGTAGAGGTTCTCGCCGCCGGAGATGACCACGTCCTTCTTGCGGTCAACGAGGTAGATGAAGCCATCCTCGTCCATCATGGCCATGTCGCCGGTATAAAGCCAGCCGTCCTTGAGAACCTCCGCGCTGGCCTCCTCATTCTTGTAGTAGCAGAGCATCACACCGTCACCGCGGACGAGCAGTTCGCCCACATCGCCCTGCTTGACCTCTGCGCCGTCATTGCCGACGATTTTGGCCTCCCACTTGTAGCCGGGCTTGCCGATAGCGCCCACCTTGTGGACATTTTCCACACCCAGGTGCACGCAGCCGGGGCCGATGGACTCGGACAGGCCGTAGTTCGTGTCATACTGATGATGGGGGAAGACCTTCAGCCAGCGGCCCACCAGGCTCGGCGGGACAGGCTGAGCGCCGATGTGCATCAGCCGCCACTGGTCGAGGTAATAGTGCTCCAGATCCACGCGGCCCGCATCAATGGCGTCCAGCAGATCCTGGGCCCACGGCACCAGCAGCCACACGATGGTGCAGCGCTCTTCGGTCACCGCACGCAGGATCCACTCTGGCTTCACGCCCCGCAGCAGCACCGCCTTACTGGCGGAATACAGGCTGCCGAACCAGTGCATCTTCGCGCCGGTGTGATACAGCGGCGGAATGCAGAGGAACACATCGTCCTTCTGCTGGCCATGGTGATTCTGCTCTACCTCGCAGGAGTAAGCCAGCGCGCGGTGGTTGTGCAAAATCGCCTTGGGGAAGCCGGTAGTGCCGGAGGAGAAATAGATCGCGGCGTAATCCTGTTCCGTCAGGGCCACAGGCGGCGCGCTGGTGGAGCAGAAGCCCATCAGGCGGATGCAGTCCTCGGTATAAGCGGGGCCGTTCTTGCCCACATAGAAGGTGAAGTGCAGCTTCAGCTCATCCGCGATGGTGTCCATACGGCTGACGAATTCCGGGCCGAAAACCAGCACGTCCACATCCGCCAGTTCAAGGCAGTACTTGATCTCCTCAGAGGAATAGCGGAAATTCATCGGAACCGCGATGCAGCCCGCCTTGAGGATGCCGAAATAAATGGGTAGCCACTCCAGGCAGTTCATCAGCAGGATAGCAACCTTCGTGCCCCTCTCCACGCCGCGGCTGAGGAGGAGGTTGGCAAACTTGTTGGCTCGCCGGTCGAACTCCGCCCAGGACATTTCGCGGCGGTAGGGAGCGTCCGGATTGGCGCTCTCGATCAGATTCATGTCGCGCCAGGTAGTGGCCTGGTCGCGTTCTTCAGAAGGGTTGATTTCAACAAGAGCGGTCTCGATCCCATACAGGCGGGCGTTCCGCTCCAGATAATCTGTCAGCAGCAATGTACTTTCTCCTTTGACTGCATATTTATCAATCATTTTACCATTTACGACATTGGAAGTCAACGCGGCCATTGTTCTGGCTTTGTCTTTTTGACAGCGGCCTTCCATTCCCGCGTTGACAGCATCCTTAAACAGCGCTAAACTGGATACACAAAGGAGAAATGCCGTATGATCATCGACTTCCATGCCCATACCTTTCCGGACAAGATTGCCGCTGCCGCCGTAAGCAAGCTGGAACAGAAGGCCCACGCCTGCTCCCATTCCGACGGCACACGGGAAGGACTCCTCCGCTGTATGCGCTCTGCCGGGATCGATCATGCTGTAGTGCTTCCCGTGGCGACCAATCCCCTCAAATGCGCCTCCATGAATGACACCTCCCATGCCCTGAACGGATGGGATAACCTCACCTATTTCGCCGCCATCCATCCCGACGCGCCTGACTGGCACGAGGAGCTGGGCCGCGCGAAGCAGCTTGGCTTCAAGGGCGTGAAGATCCACCCCGTGTATCAGGACGTCGCCATTGACGACCCGCGCTTCGTGCGCATCCTCGCCCGCTGCGGCGAACTGGGGCTCCTCGTCGTAATGCATGGCGGCGCAGACATTGGCTTCCCCGGCGTGGAGAAGTGCAGCCCCGCCATGCTGCGCCGCGCCCTCGATCAGGCAGGCCCAGTGACGCTGGTCGCGGCCCACATGGGCGGCTGGCGCAACTGGCAGGAAGTACCCGAGCATCTGCTGGATACCTGTGTGTATTTGGACACCGCCTACACCCTTGGCTCCATCGCGCCCATTGACGACCACTACGCCCCGGAGGAGCTGCCCATGCTGGCAGATGAACGGTTCTGCGAGCTGGTACGCATCTTCGGCAGCCAGCGGGTGCTTTTCGGCACCGACAGTCCCTGGGATGACATGGGCGCATGCGTCGCGCGCATCCGCAATCTTCCGCTGACAGAAGTGGAAAAGACGGATATCTTCTCCGCTAACGCCCGCAAACTGCTCTCCATGTAAAAAATGCGGCTCCCCGAAGGTTCAACCTTCAGGGAGCCGCTTATGATATTGGACGATCATCACCCACGGAACAGCCGCTTTTCAAGCTTCAGCCTGCCCTTGGTCAGACGGTCTATGAACTGCACCGATGGACGGAACTGTGCATGCCGGTGCAGCGTCAACAGGAACAGCACGTTGGGCACAATGACGCTGACCGCTGCGCATACAAGCAGCTGCACCCACGGCGACAGGCTGATTACGCCGCAAAGCAGGCATACCACTGCGCCCGCAAGCACGGTGAGGAACAGCATCTTCCCCAGCAGGCGACAGTACCCTTTCAGTTTTCCAGGGAACACCAGCGCAAACAGGTTCTGAAGCTGCCACGGGATGCCTACTACTACCATTGAAAAAACCGTAGAAAGCAGGACTCCGTAAAGCCCTAAAGTGCGTACCGTCAACAGGTTCAATGTCAGGTTAACTGTTGCCGTCACCAATGCACGATAGCGATCCTGGTGCCATAAGCCCGCCGCATCCTTGTATATGCTTGCAAGCCGGTTGAGCGTATACGTAAAGAAGTACACCGCATAGCAGATCACCATGCCGAATCCAAGCATCAGTTCTTCCCCGACCCAGAGCCGCATGAAGGGCTGGTACATACCCAGGAAGCAACAGGTGCATACACCAGTCAGCCAAAGGAAGAGGAAGGAGAACTTGAGCATATCCCGGTAATTCTTCTCCTTCGCCTCTGTTACAAAGCTGTTGCCCAATCCCGCTGTGATGGAGGATAACAGTATCTCCACAATGGCGATCACAGAGGTGAGCACAAAGAAGTAGTTCTGGTAAACTGCAAGCGCCGTGAGGCCCAGGAAGGCAGAAATAACGATCGTATCTGCATATTGCAGCACCACAGAGCCGATTTTGCCCGCAAACAGATCCCGGATCTTTCCATTGATCACCCGCACTTCATCTCTCGCCAGCTTTCCCTTCGGGCGATACTGGGGATACTTCCTTTGGGTGATCATCCCGGTCAGAATATTATTCACCGCCGTGCAAGCCAGCGCAATGATCGTGTAGCAATAATAGTTTTTCAGATAAACGATCACCAGCAGCTGCAGAGCAAACTGGAACGTTGTGACAAGAATCGTGATCTTACTGGCAATATCCTGTCGCTGATGCGCCTGCAGGAGACAGTTTCTGTATGCAAATAGCCAATAACTCAGCACCGTTGTCCCCAGGTTGAGCAGATACAGCCAATACACGTTCAATTCTGGCGGAATATCTCCGGAAATCAGTTTCGGAATGAACGGCAGCAGGATCAACCCGGCAGCGCCAATCACAAATCCGATCAGGCGATAATACCGCCGGTACAGGGCCATCAGTGCACAAATGCGAGGCGTGTCGTCCTCCGCGATGGGCTTGTACATGCTGAATACCATCGCTGCGCCCACGCCCAGTTCAGCCAGGTTGAGAATATGCAGAATGGAATTGAACAGACTGTTCAGGCCCAGATACTCCACGCCCATCATATGGATCATGACAGTACGCATCAGGAAGGGCACGACCATCTGATAAACCTTGAGAGCCAACCCAGCAGCAATATTTCTCGTCGCGTTTTTCGTTCGTTCGATCTTCATAATCCGGATCCTTCACGTTTTTGCTGGACATAAGTCCTGCCTTCTGCTGTATTGTATCCCCTTCCAACAATGCTGTCAAGTCGCCTCCTGGAATGCCGCCACGCATATGTATTGCAAATCCTACTATAATATGATAGAATCTATAAATGATATGTATTCTCAGCACTGATGATGGTTCTATTTCTTCCACCAATGTACGCAAAGGGGCGAAGTTCGTTGAAAATCCTGATGGTGAATAAGTTCCTGTACCCCAATGGCGGTTCAGAAACCTATATCTTCAAACTTGGGGAATACCTTGCGCTCACAGGCCATGAGGTCCAATACTTTGGCATGGAGCATCCAGACCGTGTTGTGGGAAACACGGTCAATGCTTACACCTCCAATATGGATTTTCACAACGGCTCCGCCATTGGCAAACTGCTCTATCCGGTCAAGACAATCTATTCTTCCGACGCACGAAAAAAAATCCGGAAAGTACTGGATGACTTTCAGCCTGACGTTTGCCATCTGAACAATTTCAACTATCAGCTGACGCCGAGCATCATTCTCGAAATCGTGAAATGGCGCAGGCAGACCGGTCGCTGCTGCAAAATCATTTACACCGCCCATGACTACCAGCTGGTCTGTCCCAATCACATGTGCCATAACCCCAACACACATGAAAACTGTGAAAAATGTCTGCAACGCAGCTTCCTGCCCTGCATGCAGGGCAAGTGCATTCACGGCAGTACGGCAAAATCCATGATCGGTATGATGGAAGCTGCCCTTTGGAAGCTTGCCGGCGTATATCGGCATATTGATACCATCATCTGCTGCTCACAATTTATGAAAACAAAGCTGGATACCAATCCTCTCTTTGCGGAAAAGACCGTCGCCATGCATAATTTCATTGACGCAGACAGGCAGCCGCCTGCCCGCAAAAAGGATTATGTGCTGTACTTTGGCCGTTATTCCCAGGAAAAAGGCATTGCAACCCTGCTTGACGTATGCAGGCAGCTCCCCGAGATCCACTTTGTTTTTGCCGGTTCCGGACCGCTGGAGGCGCTGCTCAAGGAGGTTCCCAACATTGAAAATGTGGGGTTCCAGAAGGGAGAGGCTCTCCGCCAGCTGATCCGCGAGGCACGTTTTTCTGTTTATCCCTCTGAATGGTATGAAAACTGCCCCTTTTCAGTGATGGAGAGTCAGATTTACGGAACTCCGGTGCTTGGTGCTGATATCGGCGGCATTCCTGAACTGATCTCCCCGGGCATAACCGGTGAGCTGTTCGAAAGCGGCAATCCGGAGGCCTTGCGTGCGCAAATCATCAGCATGTGGGCACATTATTCGGATTATGACTGCAGCAGCATCGCTTATCAAAGCGTAAAAGCGTATGCAGACAACCTGATGAATTACTATCAATGCAATAGCTGATCAACAGCGAGGTGACAGGGATGGCAAAAGCAAAACAGTTTGTTTTTCTTGCGGATTGTAAAAAGGAAGAAGTGACATCCTTCGCCGAAACACTTTCCTATAAAGGACGCAATTTCGACGTTAGATCCCACATAGCAAATTGGAAACGTACCGGAACCCTGAGCGAGTTGAAGCGTTATCTGATGTACTTCTGTGTCGCGCTCAAATATTTCTGTACCCGCAGACGCTTTGAAGCCATCGTGGGCTGGCAGCAGTTCTACGCTCTGATTTTCTGCTTCTACTGCTCACTGTTTTCCGTCAAGAAACCTTGCACAGTCGTCGCCTTGAACTATACCTACAAGGAAAAACACGGTCGTCTTTCGAAGCTTTATCTTTGGTTCATGAAGCGCTGCATGGACGCCCGTTATCTGGATTATATCCATGTTCCTTCTGCCGAATATGCCGACATCATCCATGAACAGTTCTCTTTCCCGCGGGAACGGATCATCGTCACAACCTTCGGCATCAATGATCACTATGACGATCTGGCCAGCCTTCCCGCCCCCGATGGTTATCAGCGCAACGGCTATGCCCTTGCCATCGGGCGTTCCAACCGGGATTACGATTTTCTCATCCGGGCCTGGTCAGGCATTGATTATCCCCTCGTGATCATCTCCGACACCTATAAGGGAAGCAGTGACTCGCAGAACATCCATATTCTGACGAATGTCGCAGGCGCCGCTTCGCATCCATGGATCGCCAACTGCGCCCTGATGATCATCCCGATTGATGACGGCTCTATTTGCTCCGGCGACACGGTGCTGTTGACTGCCATGTCGCTCAAGCGCCGCATCATCGTTACAGTTCCAAGCACGCTGGCTGAAATGTATGTCCAGGATCAGGTGGACGCCCTGCTCACCCCAAAGGACGAAACGCAGTTCCAGCAGGTGATTCAGTCCGCACTTTCCGGACAGTATCCCGGCATTGGCGAACAGGCTCGGCTCAGCTTCCTGGCAAAATTCTCCCGCCGCAGCATGGGCGAACAGGTTTCCAAAGCCCTTTCCGGTGACCACTGAATATGAAACGAGGCATCACCATGAGCAAAAAACTCAACGGCACCGTAATCGTTACCTACCGTTGCAACGCACGGTGCAATATGTGCAACCGGTATAAGGCTCCCTCCCGCCCGGAGGATGAGCTGTCCATTGATACGATCCGCAAGCTTCCAGAGATGTATTTTACCAACATTACCGGCGGCGAACCTTTCACCCGGGATGATCTGAAGGAGATCGTCCGGGAGCTGTACAAGAAGAGCGACCGTATCGTGATCTCCACCAATGGCTTCTTCACCGAGAAGATCATCGACCTGTGCAAGGAGTTCCCCCAAGTCGGCATCCGCATTTCCATTGAAGGGCTTGAAGAAACCAACAACGCCATCCGCGGCCTGGAGGACGGCTTCAACAAGGGATACTCCACGCTGAAAAAGCTGCGCGAAATGGGCATGCAGGACGTTGGCTTCGGCATGACCGTGCAGGATAAAAACGCCGCTGATCTCGTGCCCCTTTACAAGCTTTCCGATGAAATGGGCATGGAATTTGCCACCGCATCGCTTCACAACAGCTTCTATTTTGTGGAAGCCAACAACATCATCCACGACCGCCCCATGGTCGCGCAGCACTTCGAGACGCTGGTCAATGAGCTGCTGCGTTCCTGGAGTCCGAAAAAGTGGTTCCGGGCATATTTCAACCACGGGCTGATCAACTACATTTACGGACAGAAGCGCCTGCTCCCCTGCGACATGAGCTTTGACACCTTCTTCATCGACCCCTTCGGCGATGTGATGCCCTGCAACGGCACAAAGGACAAGGAGGTCATGGGCAACCTCAACGAGCAAAGCTGGGACGAATTGTGGAACAGCGAGCAGGCAGAAACAATCCGCAAAAAGGTGCGCTGCTGCGACCGGAACTGCTGGATGATCGGCTCCGTATCCCCCGCAATGCACAAGTACATTTGGGTTCCCGGCTTCTGGGTCGCCTGGCACAAGTTGAAGGCGCTGTTCACAAAGAAGCCCTACTCCATGTATGAGAACAGGATCGTCCGCGATCTCCGGGACGGCAAAGTATCCAAAGAAGAGCTGGACAAATGCTCCACCTGCGCGCTGTATAAAAATCACTGCGGCCAGGATTGATATTCCCTCACCACAGACGAAAGGATGACGACGTCCATGCTGGTTTTGACCAACTGTTTATCCGACACCCCGGATGAAGGCTGCGTAAAGGTTGCCAGCAGCCTTGTCAACCGGATGAAGCAGCTCGACGCCTCCATCCAGGTTGCATCCTACGAGCGCACCTCCCGTCTGGCCGATCGTCATCTGCAAGTAAATAAGCTGCTGTTGACCCCTCAGGTTGCAGCACTGGCCTGGAAGCATCGTAAATCCCTGCTGTACATTCCCTTTCCCGCCCGAGCAATTTCAAACGCTCTGCGGACGCTGGTTCTTTCGCTCTTTTCAGGCAGACGCGTTCGGGTTCTCATCACCATGCAGGCTCCAGAAACTGGGCTGACCCGATTCCTGTATCGACTTTCCGGCGCATCCTTCGTCCTGCTTTCACAGCGCGCCACAGACTTCTACGCCAACCTTGTCGGCGCGGATAAGGCCCGCTATCTGCACACAGGCGTGGATCTTGACCGGTTTTGTCCAGTCACAGAAGAAAAGAGAAGGGCACTGAAGCAATCCTATGGCCTTGACCCGGACAGGAAGGTCGTCCTGCATGCTGGCCACATGAAAAAGGGGCGGAATATTGAGCAGCTGCTGAAGATCGATCCCGCCCATCAGGTGCTGCTCGTAACGAGTACGCTGACGCAAGCGGATCAGGACGTTGCTCTGCGTGAACAGCTGGCATCCGCACCCAACATCCGCATCATCGACACCTATGTTCCCCACATCGAAGAGCTATTTCAGCTGGCCGACGCCTATTTCTTCCCCGTGCAGGACTCCAGTCACTGCATTGATATGCCCCTTTCCTGCCTCGAAGCTGCCGCATGCAATCTACCCATTGTCACTACGCGGTTTGGTGCAATGCAGGAGTTTGAGGGGAAGGAAGGGTTCCTGTTCTTTGATTCCTTCTCTCCTGAAGCAATTGATGCTGCGCTAAACAAAGCGATGTCCCTTGACGTCAATACTCGAGACGCTGTTGTCGCTTATGACTGGATGCCTGCTGCGCACGATCTCATTTCAACTGTTACCGATAAATAACAGAACCCCGTTCAAACCGATTTGTTTCGGCTGAACGGGGTTCCCTGTTTATTTGGTTTGGTCCTGCTGAACCGCACGTTGGTTTCGATACAGCTGCTTGCACAGCCGGAGATGATACTTCAGTGATCCTCCCTTTTCCTGAATGAATGCCTTTTCCACGCCTCCATAGCCTTTCTGCTCATAAAGACGTTTCAATGACATCCTCCCCTCTGGTGGAATCGTCGGTTGACTCAGCTGATGATTTTCCTCCGCCACCCACTCCGGTGCGGAAGCATAGAGCGAAATCTCTTGCGCATGCAAATCCAGCAGCCTACGGCCTTTGGGGGTATTCACCAACACACAGGACCAGTCAGCAACATCCGGCATTTTTTTTGCTTCAAAATCAGCAGCATGCCGTTTCCTGACGCCCCAGTAATCGCCTATCGTCAGATCCGCCGTCCGTTCCAGTCGTGCAAAGGGACAGCTGTAGCAGTTTTCACGGTAATTCGCACCTTCGAGGAAATACTTGTAAAACGACAGCTCATGGGATCGCAAATGGAAGCGTTTCACCTTTTCTCCATATCGCACATCCAGGCTGGCGGAAAAACTTTTCTTCAACGCTTTGTCTCGGAATCGGAAGGCTTCAATTTGTCCGTGAAAGCGTCTGCTCAGCAAACGCACATAGTCGTCCAGCAACTTGAGCGGCGGAACGCCATGGCAGATCAAGTCAATCGTTGTCAGATGGTCTGGATCACCTGTCAGTTCTCGAATCGCTGCGACCTGACAGGGCGTACCTGAGAACAGCACCTGTTTTCCGGCCGCCAGCGCATCCAGAACAGCCTGATAACAGCGCCAGGCATCACTCTGCACATATTTCGAGCCCTGCATGCGCTGCACATCCTCCACTCTATCCGAGAGGATATGATATACCTGGACGCTATGCGAACAGTCCATCACCGCTCCAGCCACCAATCCACCACACTGAATCCAGTGCTTCGCAAGCGCAGCAAACATTCCGCCAGATGCACTGTGGGAGACAACTTCACTGTCCCTGGCAACGGCCGCACAAGCTTCCTTCGGTGCGTTGAGGTCGGCAGGCTGGCGATAGACGCATTGTCGCAAACATCTGCCGCAGCCGATGCATTGCTTCTGGTCAATCACCGGAAACAGGCTGCCATCCAACGCAGCCTGCATGGTAATAGCACCCTTGGGGCAAACCAACATACATGCACCGCAGCCCGAGCAATCGGCTGCGTCAGGAACCAAATCAATGACTTGCCTGTTCATTTATCAGATGCTCCTTCAAGTAGGCTCGTGCTCTGATCCGTTCCCGGGCAAGAATTGTGTTTACCGCATCATAGTCAACAGACGCATCCAGCACGCACCCTAACATCGTCGGATCCTCCACCGTTCTTTGTTCAAGCGACAGATCCTTCAGTAGGCTTGTGAGCTTGTTTTCATTGGAAGGCCGCACGATCACCGCAAAGCGCTTTTGGTTAATCACTGAAAAAACAGCTCCATGAAAAGTGTCAGTCACCACATAATCCGCATGGGCAAACCAGTCCAGCAACCGCATGGGTGATGCGGGAATATACAGATCACACCAGAACTGTGACCCGCCCATAGCAACGATCCGGAGTCCTTTCTGTCTTGCAAAGGTGCGGATTGCTTCGATTTCATTTGCCGTGCGGATTCGCTGGCCATATGCATATACCAACATATACCCTTTCAGCCAGACCTTTCTCGCCTTCCGGGCATAAAGTTCACCCATCAGCACAGGATCCATATGCTTGCAAATCAGTCCGTCATAAAAGCAACTGACATATCGGGCCGTCCCCTCATCCCTCACAGAGACTGACGCAAACCGTTTCATCGCATCCCGGAGCATTTTCACATCCTCTGGGCATACATGCTCCGCTTTCGCACTGCCGCAGGATGCAGCATAAGAAATGACTTCTCTCGCTTGCTTTACCAAACCATGCAGTTGCAGGCGAATTCCTGCTGCATGATTAAACACCTCATCGCTACCTACGATCACAAGCTCGTATTCCTCGCGCGTTTCAGCCGCGTCCAGCTTCAATTCCTTCTGCATGAACCTGCGGATCAGCTTTTTATTGTATCCCGACAGCATGGTAATTATCCGGCGCTTTGTCTTCTGCAAAACATGCTGAGAATAATACGCCGGACTCTGATAGTCAGCCTCAGGCAATGCAGGCGCATTGCTTTTCAGAGCTGGACTGTCCTCAATATCCAGAAAGTCGGCTGTGACGCCGGAAACTTCCCGGATCATTTGTCTCAGGGACCAGGCCTGCAGCACGGAGCCATAATTCACGATCCGCTGCATAGAAAGAATTGCAATTTTCATGTGCTCCCCACTCTCTGAACCTGCTCTGTCATCTGATTCTCCCGCCTTTCAGTGACAAGCATGAAGATCAATGCAAACCACATGATAAACGCCATATTAAAGGTTGTTTCTATCGTTGCCAGGATCACATAGAGATACACAAGAATCACCAGCGGCATCACAAGCTCCCGCTTTTCACCATTGCTGTGCTTCAGCTGGCGGAATACCTGCACAAACAAAGCCAGCATACTGACCGTCGCCGGAACACCGATCTGAAGCACCCACTGCATCAATCCATTCTGCACATTGGCATAGCCAAACAACTTCATCGCCGTCTTGTTGGCATTACCATAACCGTATCCCTGCAGCCAATGGCCCTGCATATTTTCCAATAGCATTTCATATATATTGGTTCTGCCCGTAATAGAGGTGTCACGATTCAATACTTCCTCAACGAAGTATCTGACCACAGGAATCCCCACAATCGTATCCACAGCACCAATGAACAGAACACTTACCACAATTGCAAGCACGAGTACACCTGGAGATGCAAGCCTATAGAGCAGTTTTCTCTTTTTTGTCTGTAGCCATCCGAATATAGCAGCCAGCAAAATGCAGCCTAACAAACCTGTCATACAGTTTGTTCTGATTGTCACCATCACTATAAAGACAGTTGCCAGAAATACAGCTAATTTCCTCTTCCTGATCCCTCCGCTCCGTTTTGCATATACCATCAGCCACAGCGTCAGCAGATCCATATGAAGATAGGAAACGGAGAATTTCGTACCAACAATATAGTATTCATGTCTTGACGTTCCAAAGGTAATAACTCTTGAAAACATCAGGGCATCATTTACGCCCACAATCAGAAGCGTGTACCAGAATAGAAACTTCAGCGCAGCTGTTCCGCGACCGGTTTCAGCCAGCACAATCATCAATGCGAAAAGCTCCACCAAGAATAGCACGATACGTACCGTACTGTATAGTGGCATTCCCATCGACGATCCTCTGTTGGCCAGCATGGAAATTGCCAGGAACATACAGAAAACAAACACCGCCAGTAGTACGTAAAAATACTTCTTTTTCAAAAGACATCTCGATAGGGTCTTGATCTGCATCAAAATACAGAAAAATCCCAAGTACAGCAAGTAGAACTTGATCGGTGAAAAGGCTCCAACAGATATGGTGACATGTTCCAGCAGTGCAAAAGATGACACACAGAACAACGCCACATATATTAACATTGAATTAAAAGAGATACTTCTTGGTACTCTGATTCGTTTCATTCCTCTTCCGCCTCTTCCCATCATGTTTTAGGCCCGGTTTCACAGCATACAACCAATAGAACAAGCCTTCAAAACGCGCCTGTATCGCAAAGCACTGCAGCTTCTTCTGCCACCGCATACCAATTTGGTCAGCGTTTTTCGCGGCATTCTGTACATCTTTTCGACTCAGAACAGCACGTGCTGCCCTTCGCACCTGCCTAACAGGATTATGGGCCGCCAGCATTGCATACTCCTGCGTCAAAGCTGTTCCGACGGCCAAATGCCATACATAGAACCGGTCAATCAGCTTTTCAGTTTCCAGATCGGCGTCCGCGTCGCGATAATACTGCTTCAGCCTCCGGTACAATTCACTGTACCGATCCATCAGATCAGCCTTGTATGTCTGCGTCAGGCTTCCCGCCCGCATTTCATACACATACAGCGCTGCCGGAATCACCCGCAGGCTGCCCACGTGGCACAGCGCCTGCAGATTGAACAGATAATCCTCGCTGCCAACGAGCCGTTCAGATACAAACCGCAGCTGATACTTGGCAACAAAATCCCGGCGGTATATATGTTGCCATACGGACAGACCGTACTTTCCGGTCTCACAAAAAGCTTTTCTCCTGAGCAAGCCAAGCTTTTCTGTTCCCTGATAAATCCCCGTTTCCACGTTCAGCAGCACGGATTTTTTTTCTTTTTCCACCCGGTAGTAGGCGAATTTGACAAGATCCGGCTCCCCTTCCTGAGAAGCCTGATACAGTTGATTCAACGCACCCGATTCGATCCAGTCATCAGAGTCAATAAACCAAATATACTTTCCCTGCGCCGCATCCAATCCTGTATTGCGTGCGCTGGATAGTCCCCCATTTTCCTTATGGATCACCCTAATGCATGGATGCTGCTCCGCCAAGTAATCGCAGATAGACACCGTCCGATCCGTTGATCCATCGTCCACCAGAATAATTTCGAAATTATCAAAAGCCTGCGAGAGGATGGACTGCACGCAACGCTCCACATATCGTTCCACATTATAACATGGCAAGATCAGACTGAACCAAGGCGACACGCGTCCTCCTCCTTTCAAAACATCTTTTCGATATATTGCTCTACCAAGGCTTCATTCCCCTGTGGCAAGCGTTTCAGATGATCCACAAGCTTTTGTCTGTACTCTGGATGCTTGCATAGCGTCTGGATCCCGTCGGCAATGGCCTCCCCGTTCATGGCAACAATCCAGCCGGTTTCCCCATGAACAACAGCATCATGAACGGTTGAATAATCCGTAACCACAATAGGCTTGCACAGGATTTTCGCCTCATCCAGCACAATAGATTTGCCTTCAACACGCGAAGGCTGTACCAATATATCACATTGAGCCATATAAACATAGGGATTTTCCCGTGAGCCAAGCAAATAAACCTGCTCTTCCAGTCCATAGGCAGCAATCATCTCTTCCAGTTTAGCCCGTAAGGCTCCTTCGCCTACGATCAACCAGTGGAATTCAACACCTTGCTGTTTCAGGCATCTTGCTGCTTCTATCGCAATGTCGATACCTTTTTGTTCATGCAGCCGTCCTACAGTCAGCAATCTGATGCCTTCCATATTACAGAACTCATCTGCAACCTTTTCCACGCTCTTTGCATGTATCATCCAGGGTGCTGATATGTTTTCCAGCACCTGAATCTTGGCTTCCTGTGCCGGATGCGCCTGACGCATTGACTCCTTGCAAGCCTCAGAAACAGTTATCACACCATTGCAAGCCTCATAATAGGGTTTATCAAATTCTACCTGATAAGCCTGCTTCTGATAGTCACTATGCAGCCACAGCATCTTTTTGCCAGCATGCACCTTATCCATGACATAATAGGCCGATGTACCGTCCATATAGGCAATCGCTGTATCGTATTGATCCTGGCAGTGTGGAATGAATCGTTTCCAGCTATACCAGAGCCGTTGGGGGACATTCAGTCCCTTGGGGAGCAGCCCCAATCGCTTTCTCAGCATCCAGACAATTTCACCCGCCATGCCACGCAGTGAAAAATGCCTCAGCAGCAACGCAAAGCTCATGGACGTCCCCATCCAGCGCAGCGCATTGTCTGGCTTTTCTACAGTGAAGCACTTTGGAACCTGAGTTAGAAACTCCCCAGACGGATCAAGCGGAAGCACATGAATGTCGTATTCTTTGTTCCGGGGATGCATAGCCAGGCACTGCAGAAACGACAAAAGACTCTTTTGCGCGCCGCCAATGCCCATGTTATGGATCACGATCAATATCTTTTTCATCATTCATCCAGCAGCTGTACATACTTGACCACTGCCTGCTGGTTGCCATACTCATGCGCTGCCAAACAGGCTGTGATATGTTCCCGGAGGGCTGCATCCTCCATCATGCGGGCGACGCCAGCTGCGACGCCTTCGGCTGTCATCGCCGTTACAATCCCCTCCTGACCATCAATCACCTGATCTCCGACAGTCGGATAAGCAGTGGCTACGATCGGTTTGCAGAGCATCTTCGCTTCATCCAGCACGACGGATTTCCCCTCATGACGCGAGGACTGCACCAGCACGTCGCAAGCCCGCATATAGGGATAGGGATTGCTTCGTGTACCCAGCAGAACAACGTCCTCCGTCAGGCCGTAACCGTCAATTTGCGTTTGCAGCTCCTGCCTGAGACCTCCTTCGCCAAGGATATACCACTGGAAGCGTTTCCCCTGATCCTTGAGAATCTTTGCCGCATCAATAGCTATGTCGAAGCCTTTTTGCACATCGAGCCTGCCAACCGAGAGCAGCACCGGCGTCTGTGCACGATATTCCGGCGGATCAAAAGCACTTGCCCGCTTGCGCACCACGTTGGAAGAGGTAATGTTCTCCAGACAAATCAGCTTCTCTCTGTATTGAGGGAACGTTTCCTCCAGCACGTTCAGGCACTGAGGCGAGATCGTCACGATCTGATCCATCTGCGCAAAGTAGGGTTCGTCATCAGCTGCGGAATATCCTGCCGTGCGATAATCATTGTGGATGAATACGATCTTCCTGTCCGCACTGACGTGTTCCGCAACGAAGTACTGGATCTCCACTCCGGTATAAGCCACTGCAATGTCGTAATGGCCCTTCAGCGGCGGAATCAGGCGGCGGTACACATGCCGCCATCGCCATCCATTCCGTTCCTTGTACGTTTCGCGAACCAGCTTGGAAACCAGCTTGCCCAGAAGTTTAGGAACCACCAGCATCCCCGCCTTTTTCAGCGGGCCATACAGACGGTTCAGTTCCCTGGGTGTATCCAGCACCTTCACCCAAGCCGGCAGCTGTTCCAGGAAGCCGCCCCTGCGCTGAAACAGCAGCAGTTCCACCTCATATTGATCCTGGGGCAGTTCATTGAGCAGATTGACAAGGCTCCGTTCCGCCCCGCCAAAGCCGAGCGAGTGGATCACAAACAATATTCTTTTCATTCCTGATACTCCTCCTCAGTCGGCTTGTAATGTCCTTTTCTATCAATAAATCATCTGGCGTGGCGTCGCCATCCAGATCATGTGCATTCAAATTCGGGGCCGGCCAAGGCTTCCCTGCGAGGGCCGCCAACCGGCAAAAGCATGTTTCACAGTTCCATTGCGTCTCCTCCGGCTGAATCGGGAGACTTCTTACAGTGCCGATGCGCCGTCCACCCTGCTTGCGCAGGATGGACGGCGTTGCTTGTTTGCATACTTCCGGCGCTTCTGCCGGTGATGCTTCCATCACCGACAGAAGGCCAGTCGTACCATTTTTAGATTTTCGGCTTACTGAAGTTCAATATCCCAGCCCGCGTCATACTGCATGAGCAGCAGCGCGTCCTTGGCATCGACCACAGTGTCGCCATTTACGTTGGCATTGATGAGGTTGATCTCGATCGTCGCGTCGGTGCAGTATTCGAAGATCAGCGTCACGTCATCCAGATCAACAACGCCGTTCTCGTCCGCGTCACCCGCGAGGCGCTCGAACATCTTGCCATCATCGCCGAAGCAGTAGGTGTCTTCCGGCAGCAAGCCATTGGTCTTCTCCACCAGCATCTGCGTGTTGGTCACCGCGGTGCCATCCTCGCCGATGTAGTAGTAGTCGTCCTCATACTTGATCAGGCCAGCATCCTTACCCAGCTTGCCATTCTCGTAGTAGGTCAGCTTACCGTCTTCCTCAACAAGCTCGGTAGTATTGATCATCTTACCGGTCTCGTCGAAGCGGTAGGTACCAGCGTCGACCAGCTCGTTCTCTTCCACATCAACCTTGGCGTCGGTCACAGCTGTGCCGTCCTCGGTGATGTAGTAGTAGTCCTCGCCGACCTTCACCAGGCCTGCGCCTTCGCCCAGCTTGCCGTCCTCGTAGTAGTAGTACTTTCCGTCTTCTTCAACGATTTCAGTAGTATGGATCATCTTACCGGTCTCGTCGAAGCGGTAGGTACCAGCGTCGACCAGCTCGTTCTCTTCCACATCGACCTTGGCGTCGGTCACAGCTGTGCCGTCCTCGGTGATGTAGTAGTAGTCCTCGCCGACCTTCACCAGACCAGCGCCTTCGCCCAGCTTGCCTTCCTCGTAGTAGTAGTACTTACCGTCCTCT
>JAFTWV010000050.1 GCA_017465155.1 Clostridia bacterium | reverse complement strand
CGAAGGAAAGCAGCCCGAACAATTTCCGGTGGCAATGACGGAGAGGTCCCACCTGTTCCCATCCCGAACACAGAAGTTAAGCTCTCCAGTGCCGAAAGTACTTGGCTGGACACGGCCCGGGAGGATAGGTCGCTGCCGGATCCCCTTTGAAGCATCTCGTACGAGGTGCTTTTTTTTTGCTTTTGGCTTAGCTGCATACGCGCGAAGCTGGATGGAGTGGGGCAGGGCGAAAGCTGCTTGCAGCGCCATGCTGCCCGCCGGATTCTCTTTGAAGCATCTCAGATGAGGTGCTTTTTCTTTTTGGTTCTTCACAGAAAGTCAGGGGAAAAGCAGGGAATGCATGATTGAGAAGTTGTAACTATCGTCCCCCAGCGCAGGTGTGGCTGCCTCTCACTGCTTCAAAGGGATCCTCGTTTCCTTCATTCACCAGTTGACAAAACGTATGTTCGCGTGTATAATAACATTAAAAAGAACACATGTTCTTATCTTTTCCGGGAGGTGAACGCCGTGCGCGAGCAGCGACCATCCCCACTCAAGCGCTATGTCAAGGTGCGGGCGGATCACCTGCTGGACGGGCGCATTCGACCGCTGATGTACCGCGAGGAGGATGGTCCCATTGTTGTCATTGATCGCATCATTGATGAGAGGCAGGCGCCGGCGCTCAGAGCGGGCGGGCAGGGTATGCGCTATATCTGCCGTGTGGCGGATGGATATGTGCTGCTGTTTCACGATGAACCGCTGTGGTTTGTGGAGCTGTAAGGATCAGCACACGTGGAAGGCAGCAAAAAAGGCTGTACCAGGATGGTACAGCCCAGTTTGTCAAAGAAGGTCATCACTGCTCGCAGCGACCGCGAGTACAGGCATCTTACAGCAGCGCCAGCAGAACGAAGTTCAGCACAAACAGCGCCGTGCAGACCCACAGGATGGGATGGATGTCCTTGATGCGGCCGCGGCAGATCTTCACGATGCAGTAGAAGATGAAGCCGGCAGCGATGCCATAGGAGATGGAATAGCAGAAGGCCATGAAAATGCCGGCGAAGAAGGCGGGCACGGCCTCGTCAAGATCGCTCCAGTTGATGTCGCGGAAGGAGGAGATCATCATGATACCGACCATGACCAGCGCGGGCGCAGTGGCAGCGTAGGGGACGGCACTGACGAAGGTGGCGAGGAATGCGGACAGAGCAAAGCAAATCGCTGTGACGACGGAGGTCAGACCGGTGCGGCCGCCGGCGCCGATGCCCGCAGCACTCTCAACAAAGGTGGTGGTGTTGGAGGTGCCGAACAGCGCGCCGATGGAGGTTGCCGTTGCGTCGGCAAAGAGCGCCTTGTCCAGACGGGTCTTGAAGCCTACGCCGGTATCCATGTTCTTCTCGTCTTCCTCGGAGAAGATGCCGGTGCGGCGGCCCGTGCCGATGAAGGTGCCGATGGTGTCAAAGGTGTCGGTGATGGAGAAGGAGAAGATGGTGATCAGCACCAGCGGCAGCTTGGACATGTCAGTGAAGAGGCTGGTGATGCCGCCCTCGCGGAAGATGGCAAGGAAGGTGGTGGGCAGCGCCTTGCAGGCGTCGGTGAAGGAAACGGTGTTCTGGGTGGTGGTCACGCCGAAGGGAATACCGATCAGGGTGGTAGCGATGATGGCGATGAGGATGGCGCCCTTGACGTTCTTCAGGGACAGCACCACGGTCAGCACCAGGCCGATCAGGAACACCCACAGTGCAGGCTTGCTCAGCGTAGCCATGGCGGGAACGCCGGCGCTGAAGTCGATGAAGCCTACGTTCAGCATGCCGATGTAAGCCACAAACAGGCCAATGCCGCCGCCGATGGCGTGCTGCAGGCTGAGCGGGATCGCCTTGATGATGTACTTGCGCACCTTGGTGACGGTGATCAGGATATTGACCAGACCGCAGATGAACACCATCGAAAGCGCCTGCTGCCAGGTGAAGCCGAGGCTGAAGCAGACTGTATAGACGAAGAAGGCATTCAGGCCCATGCCGGGAGCCTGTGCGTAAGGAACGTTGGCGACAAGGCCCATGACCAGCGTACCAATGATGGCGGCAATGATGGTGGCGAGGAATACCGCGCCCCACTCCATGCCGGACTGGGACAGGATGCTCGGGTTGACAAACAGGATGTACGCCATGGCGAAGAAGGTGGTGAGACCTGCCATGATTTCCGTACGCAGGCTGCTGCCGGCGGCAGTGTAGCCAAAGAACTTGTCCAGCTTTGCGGACAGACCGGTTCGAGACATGTTGTTTCCTCCCTGAATAGCTGTTGTATCGTTTGCGCTGCGCTGGCAGCGCAGTCGCCTCATTTTAGCATAAAAGCGGACGAAATACCATCTGTTTTGAAAATTTCTTTTGAAAATGTTCGGATTTTGTTGTCCTTTGACGATGACTTCTGCCATGCTGTATAATGATGGAAAAGGATGGGCGCAGGGAGGGGTAGACAATGGCGTTCCGCTGGGCAATTCTGGGGGCGGGAAACATTGCCGGAAAGTTTGCAGATGCGGTGATGCGCGCGGATGGCTGCGTGCTGTCTGCGGTGGCGTCGCGGTCGATGGAGAGGGCGGAGGCGTTTGCGCGGAGGCACGGGATTCCCGCGGCTTATGGGGATTATGCGGAAATGCTGCAGCATGCCCGCCCGGATGCGGTGTATATCGCCACGCTTCCCGGCAGCCATGCAGCGCTGACCCGGCTGTGCGTTGCTCATGGCGTGCCCGTGCTGTGCGAGAAGGCGATGTTCATGTCGTCTGCGGAAGCGGAGGCGGTGCTGGGGTACGCGAGGGAGCGGGGCATATTCGCGATGGAAGCGATGTGGAGCAGATTCCTGCCTGCGGTGCGGGAGATGAAGCGCCAGCTGGACGCCGGGGGGATTGGCAGCCCCTGCTTTGCAGAGTTCGCTCTTGGCTGGCGTACACCGGATCATCCGGGCAGCCGTTTTTTTGATGCTGCGCAGGGCGGCGGCGCGGCCTGTGATCTGATGGTCTATGGCTATGAGTTGGCGGAGTACTTCTTCGGCCCGCCGGAGGAAACGCGGCAAGTGGCTGTCACATGGGGGCCATCGGGCGTGGATGAAACGGAAGCCATCCTCCTCCGCTGGCCTGCAAAGGGCGAACAGCCGCCTCTGCTGGCAGTGCTGACAGCCAGTATCACCGCCAATCTTGACGAGCGCGCGGTGATCGCCGGCCCCGGCGGTACGTTCCGCATGCCCAAGCCGCATATGGCAAAGGGCTTCACATGCATGCTGCCGGACGGAACAGAGACGGAATGGCATGACTTGCAGACGATCAACGGGTTTGTGTATGAGGTGGAGGAGGTCGTACGCTGTGTGCAGGCAGGGCTGCTGGAAAGTCCTGTGGTCCCCCATGCGCTGACCATCCGGTGCGCAAGGCTGTTCGACGCGATCAATGCCGCAAAGCCTGAGCGGTGAAATGAATTTGTTTGTCCCTGCGTCTGTACGGCGCAGGGCTTTTTGTGCATTTGGCAGCCGGAAAAGTGCCGCTTACCCGCCACAGAATTGCCAAATTCCTGCCGGGATGCTACAATAAAACACGAAATCACGGGAGGAAAGGAGGCCGCGCGGTGAAGTACACCATCGAGCAGATTGATGCGGGAGAGGATGAGGTGATCGTCCGGTACCGCAATCTGACGCAGGAAATCGAACGTCTCCTTGAACTCCTCAAAACGCCGCAGAAACGACTGATCGGCACAAAGAACGGTACACAGGTCGTCATTGACGCCGGGCAGATTCTCTACATTGAGAGCGTGGACGGCAAGACATTTGTCTGCACGCAGGAGGATGTGCTGCAGGTAGATTACACTCTGGCCCATCTGGAGCAGCTGCTGCACGCGGTGAATTTCTTCCGTTGCTCCAAGTCCATGATTCTCAATATCGACCGTGTGACGGCGCTGAAGAGCCTTGCCTGCAACCGGATCGACGCAACGCTGTGCAGCGGCGAACATATCATCATCTCGCGTACTTATGCATCTGAATTCCGTAAGCGACTGAAGGGAGGCGCCGCTGATGAATAAGAAACTGTGGGGGCTGGTCGAGCGCTGGCTGACGATCAAGATCGGCGTGGAGATCAGATGCTGTCTGACCTTTTTCCTGATGCTGTTTTTTTATTGTGTGCACCGTCTGCTGCTGGGGGCCGCAGAGGCGAATATATGGCACATTTCGGAGATGGTCATGATCGCCTATCTTTTTGGCTGGGTGCAGGCACTGCTGCATGCTGACTTTGACGAAATTGACCATCTGGGCCTGAAGGAATGGGCTGTGCTGCTGCTGGGCGCGGGGACATATACGCTGACAGCATGGCTGTTTGACTGGTTTGGAGGAAACGGGCTGGCAACGACGCTGTTCCTTGTCTATATGATCGGCTGCGGTCTGTGTACCGTGCTGATTTGCCGGATCAAGCGTGCCATTGACTCGAAGCTTCTGGCAGACGACCTGAAGGAATTCCAGCAGCGCAGCGGAGATGAAAGAGGAGGCGCAATATGAGAAAGACCATCGCCATTGAGACCGTGAAGAAGAGCATCCGCCGCAAGCCGATGCCCAAGAGTCTCCGGAAGGGCTTCATCGCCAGCGGGTGGGAGGGACATCTGACGGGGGTATATCTCCGGGCGGCGGAGCTGTTTGCGGAGCATGCGGATGCGAGCCCTGCGCTGCACACCCATCTGGAGCAGCTGCTGCCCTGCATTGCATTCTATGAAACAGTGAAACGTATTACAGGCAGTCAGGAAGAGGCGATTGCCTTCTTTGATAAATGGGCGTTCATTGAGATTGAGAAGCTCATGCCGATGGTCCGCGGGGTGATGAAGCTGGGTTTGTACCGGCTGATGCCCACGGCCTGCGGCTGGATGCTGGACCGGATGTTCGGCGAAAAGGCAGGCTTTGCGTATCGCGCCGTCCCCGGCGGCAGGAAATTCTCCGTGGATATGATCCGCTGCCCCTATGTGGAAATCTGCCGGAAATACGGATGCCCTGAAATGGCGCAGTTTGCCTGCCGCGCGGACGATATCACCTATGGTAACCTGCATCCCCGACTGAACTGGGCGCGTACTCAGACCCTCGGCACGGGCGGCGAATGCTGCGACTTCCGCCTGCACCTGAAGGAGGACTGATCATGAAATTCTACGAATCCGGTCCGGCGGACGGCAGAACCATCCTGCTCCTGCCTGGAAACTTTATGACCCACCGCCAGTTTGAAAACATTATTCCGCTGCTGGCGGAGGAATACCGCGTTGTTGCTGTGGATTTTGACGGCTACGACGAGACGGGTGAAACCACCTACACCACCGCGCAGGATCAGGCACAGAAGCTGGCTGACTACATCCGGGAGCAGCTGGGCGGCGCGGTTGATCTGGTCTATGCGGAGTCCCTTGGAAGCTGCCCGGCGGCGTTCCTGACGCGGCACCACGATATCCGACTTGGCGGCGTGATCCTCAGCGGTGTGCAGTATCTGCACTGGGGCGTGCTGGATCCGATCATCGTTGCCGTGTCCTCCCGGCTGACCCATGGAGTCATGCGGCGCTTTGTCCGTCAGGGAAGTTTGAAGTTGCCTGCATTCCTTGTCCGGAGCCTTGGCCGGGACGGCGAAAGCATGAACGCGCTGGTGAAGCAGCTGTGCCGGAATGCCTCCCTCGAAACCACCCGGGCGACCTTCGTGACGGGTACGGAATTCTATCCCCGCCATGTGCAGCGCTGGGCGCCCGATGCAGGCGTACATATTGCCCTGTGGTACGGCGGAAAGGAAAAGAACATGGCAAAGGCTGAGAACGAGCTCCGGAGGGCCTTCCCCGGATTGACGGTCCGTATTTTCCAGAACATGGGACACGGCGAAAATGTGGAGCATCCGGAACTGGTGGTCCGGGAACTGAAGGCTTTCATGGGCTGGTAAAGGAGGATAAGCTGTGGATAAAAAAGCGTGTGCAGGCGTGCGGCAGATGCTGCTGATCGGCCTGATCGCATCCATTGTAACGGTTGTGGGCGGCGAGGTGCCTGTTGGCTGGACGGAGTACCCTGCGGTGGAGGGGGATCACAGCGGCATGCTGGGCATGCTGATCGGCAGCGGGAAGCTGTCGATGCTGCAGCTGGCCTGCGGCGTATTCTTTGGCGGAATCGGCATTGCGCTGCAGTTCTACGGCTTCGAGGGTGCAGCGCGGCTGGTGGAGGCCTCGGGAAACAGGAGAAGCGCCCGCATCATACGCTGGGGGGCGGCAGCCACGGCCGGACTGGGCGGCATCGTCCATGTGATCTGCGTGGGGCTGATGTTCGTGTGCAGGATTGTCAATCTGGCCGGCATGACCGGACTGACGAGCATCCCGGAGCCGGTATTGGACTTTGCGCTGTGGCTGGTAATGCCCATCAGCGTGGTATTCATGCCGGTGTACTATGCCATGTGCATTGCGCTGTTCATTGCCGTCATCCGGGGGAGAACCTGTCTGCCCCGGTGGGCGGCGGTGTTCAATCCGCTGACGGCGACGCTGCTGATCAACGCTCTGCCGGTGCTTTTTCCTGCTTCGCCGCTGATGAATGCGCTGGGTATGGCCAACATGGGCATAGGCTCCGTGCTGACCTTCGGGGGAATGCTGGCGATGCTGCCCCCGAAAAAGGAAGGTGCTATCTAACGGATTTGCAGCAAACATCTATCAACCAATCGAAACCGCAGGCGGAGATAGCTTGCGGTTTCTTTTACTGCCATGATTATCATAAACGTGGCAAACATGAATTTGGCGAGCTGTTGCACAAGAGAGCAACCACCATATTCGCTGCGCTCATACACCTTTCACACCCACCCGTCAGCCGCACAGG
>JAFTWV010000005.1 GCA_017465155.1 Clostridia bacterium | reverse complement strand
TCCCCCCGGCGGCTTTGCGCCCCATTCGACCCGCGAAAACGGCTCACAGCTGCAAATACATCCTGCAAGGTAGAAAATTCATATCCGCAAAAATAACGTCAGGATTTGTGGTGCTAATCTGCATTGTTTGTTGACTTTTGATTTGCAGCTTGGCGTAAGTGCTGCTTCTACTTTCTCAATCCTGAGAAAGAAGCAAAGAGGGCCAGAGGGGCGGTCAGACTTGTGCCCGATGACCGCCCCCTCTCTGGACTCCCCCCACCCCCACATGGAAGACTTTGCCCGGAGTAGTCTTCTCCTCATAGACCTCGCGGGGGCGTTCCGTTTCGCTATGGCTCCTTTGTTTGTCGGCGCGCCGCTTCCCTTCGGCGTCGCGGCACGGCCGGAACTCCGCGCTCCTTTGCGGCTGACGGGTGGGTGTGGAGGGTGTATGAGCGCAGCGAAGCGGATGCGGTGGTTGCTCGCTTGTGCAACGGCTCGCTAAATTGGATTTACCGCATTTTCCCCTGGGGAGTCAGTCCCGCCAGCCACGCAGGGCGCCACGGAGCGAAACAACCAGTGGAATGACCAGCACCATGCCCCATGGGCCTGCGGCAATCCCCCCTGCCGATACCATCAGCAGCACCGCCATTGGATGCAGCTGCGTCGCCCCACCCAACAGCCTCGGCGATAATACTGCGCCCTCCACCTGCTGTACTGCCACCAATACTCCCATCGTCCACAGCGCCGGTACTACACCGTTTTGAAGCGACAGCAGCACCGCAGGAACCCCCGCAATCACAGGGCCCACATAGGGTACCAGCTCCAATACCCCCATCAGTACGCCCAGCAGCAGCCATCCCGGAGTGCCCGTCAGCAGCAGCCCGACAGCCGTCAGCAGACCCACCGACACCGATAACAGCAGCTGCCCCCGCATGTACGCCGCCGTCTCCCTGCGCATCTCCCGCACCGCCCGAACACCACGGCTCCGATGCTTCACGGGCAGCAGCAGTGTCATGCCGCTGGCAATACGCTTGCGATCCCGCAGCAGGTAGAAGGCCAACAGCGGTGCAAGCATCACTTTGCCAAACCCGCCAACCACCTGTCCAATCGCCGCCATCAGCCGGGATACAATGTTTCCCAGCTGCTCCGTGATCTGCCCAAACAGGCCATCCCGCATGGGCGATATGTCTATCCCCCGCGCGGAAAGCCATGCAGCGATGTTCTGCCACTGTGCCTGTATCCAGGCAAGAAGCGACGGAAATGCCGCCGTCAGCTGCTGCACCTGCCGCACAATGGGCGGTACGAGGAGCACCAGCGCAGTCACCGCCGCCGCACCTAGCAGCAGCAAGGACAGCACCGCCGCTGCTGAAGAAGCCATCCTCTTTTCCAGCGCACGGCAGATCGGCAGCGCCAGAAGCGTCAGGAGCCCCGCCGCTGCCAGCTGCACCAGCAGCGCAAACCACACATGCCGCAGTACAACCGCCGCTGTCAGTGCCAGAAGAATCGCAACCGGGAGCCGCCAGCGATGGGCGGCATGCGTGTGTTCCATGCCAGCGGCTCCTTTCTCCTGTCCTGCTTTCGCCTTACATGCCGTTTTCCATGTCCTTCACGACCTGCTTGGCCTTGTTCATGCCGCGCTGCACATCCTTGCGGATGGTCTTGCCTACGGGCATCATCATCAGGCCAACGCCCATCATGAAGCCCATCGCCGAACCGATCATCAGCTTGTTCATCCTGTCACCTCCCATTCTTCGCGGGGAATGAGCACCTGTGCACCGTCTTCACCCGGCCTGATGGCCCATTGACGCACGATTCTCCGCCCCGTACGCAGATCCTCCAGCAATCCGAGGGTCACCTCCAGCGCCGTGACCGCAAGGGTGTCCGTGCTGATCCACGCATCAGTCACCCGGCCAAGGGTCAAGCCGCTTTCATCCTTCACCGTACGCAAAGCAAAGTCTGCATCCCGCGGCGGACGGGCCGGACGCTCTGTCAGGATGACGGAAACGTCGCCCAGCACGCTGATTTTGTCCCTGCCGATCCACTTTGCGCCGCCAAGACCTCGCCGGATGATCAACCCCCGCAGACGTCGTCCGTCCTGCGCGAATACGGCGCGTTCCACATGCCCTACCATGCGCTCGCCAAGGATTGCAGGCAGGCCAAGCACGCGCCCCAGACGCACATCACAGGTCATCTGCGTCCTGCACAGGCTCATCCAGCTCGTCCCACGGCACGCCGGTATAGGAGCCCAGCACATCCGTGTGATTCTTTCGGCGCTGCTCGGCGATGATCGCCTCCGTCAGCTCCTGCGCCCGTTTTTTCGGCTTCATGGTCATCATGCATCCCTCCTTCAGCGAACAGTATGCGCCGCCCGGCACGAAGTCATGATGGCAATTTTCGCACGCATCATGCATGGCAGGGCAAAAGGAGGCCATGCTGTTCATAAGGAGGCGCACGCTCATGAATCATGCATCCATCTGGCAGCAGACGAAGCTGCCCGAACATCCCTCTTTGACAGGAAATCTGCACACGGAAGCCGCGGTGATCGGCGGCGGCATGGCAGGGCTTCTGACGGCGTGGGCGCTGCAGCAGCGCGGCATCCGGGCAATTGTGCTGGAAGCGTCGCGCATCGCCAGCGGACAAACCGGACGTACCACCGCGAAACTCACCAGTCAGCATGGTCTCATCTACGCCCGTCTCACCGACCAGCTTGGTCGCAGCGGAGCCGCGCAATATGCCCGAGCCAACGAAGAGGCGCTCTCCGCATTTGCCCGGCTCATCCGCGACAAACACATCGACTGTGGCTTCACGCCCTGCGATGCCTGTTTGTACAGCACAAACGGCACAGACGAGCTTCTCCGGGAGACGGACGCGGCCCGCAGTCTTGGTCTGGATGCAGCCTTTGTCCTGGATACAGAACTTCCTTTTCCCGTATCCGGCGCAGTACGCTTCCGGAACCAGGCTCGCTTTCATCCGCTGAAATTTCTGCGTGCCATCACCGGCAGCCTGACCATTTACGAGCATACCCGCGTCCTGAGTGTCGACGGGCTGCGCATCCATACTGATCACGGGGACGTGACTGCCGAGCATGTCATCTTTGCGTGTCACTATCCCTTCGTGAACGTACCGGGGCTGTATTTCATGCGCATGCATCAGGAGCGCAGCTGCGTATTGGCGCTGCAGAATCCATGGAAGCCGCACCACATATACCTTGGCGCAGACGCTGACGGATTATCCCTGCGCGAAGCAGAAGGACTGCTGCTCCTTGGCGGCAGTGGATACCGCACGGGCGAGAACGAATCCGGCGGACGCTACAACCTGCTGCGCCGTCAGGCCAGCGCCCTGCTGCCCGGCTGTCGTGAGGTCGCCTGCTGGTCTGCACAGGACTGCATCACCCTCGACGGCGTGCCCTACATCGGCCAGTATTCCCCGCGGGCGCCCGGCTGGTACGTGGCGACAGGCTTTGCCAAATGGGGCATGACTTCCTCCATGGCTTCCGCAATACTGCTTTCCGGGATGATCTGCGGTCAGCCCCCGGAATGGGCAGCGGTCTTCTCCCCTCAGCGGTTCAAGCTGTCGGCATCTGCCCGCTCCCTCGCCGATGAAACAGGACATGCCCTGCGCGGATTATCCCGCGAGGTTTTCTCCCTCCCCCGCGAAACGATGGATGCGCTCCCTCCCGGACACGGCGGCATCGTGGAGCTTGACGGACATAAGCTCGGCGTGTACCGTGAGCCAGAGGGCTGCTGTCACATTGTTGATCCCCGCTGTCCGCATCTGGGCTGTCAGCTGACATGGAATCCCGACGAAAGGACGTGGGACTGTCCCTGCCACGGCTCCCGTTTCCGCTATGACGGCAGCGTACTGGACGGTCCGGCACAATCTTCCCTCCTTTGACAGCAAAGCACCGTTCCCCAATAGAGATGATGAAAAGGATGAAGTTATCCTTCATATTACGTCATGACTGCATCTGATTTATGACAAACAATCTGTAACCAAGCCACAGGCCGGCCAAGGCTTACGGTTTGGGCACTGCCATGATAGAATGTAAGCGACAAACGTGAATTTGGCGGGGAGTAACATGATCGAGTAGCCACCATATCCAACTTCGCAACACTCAGCCCCTTTAGTAACACCCCCGCCCGGCCGCAAAGGAACGTGTAGTTCCGGCCGCGCCGCGACGCCGAAGGGGAGCGGCGCACCGACAAACAAAGGAGCCGCGGCGAAACGGCACGCCCCCGCGAGGCCTATGTGGGGAAGACTACTCCGGGCAAAGTCTACCATGTGGG
>JAFTWV010000049.1 GCA_017465155.1 Clostridia bacterium | reverse complement strand
GGCCGTGAAAAATGTAAGGAATGGTTTCGGCTAATGCCGAAACCGCCCCGCCCGCGCGGCAAAGCCCCGCGATACGATTACAGTCAGAGGGCCTGCGGGCCCTCCGACACCTCCCATGGAGCTTTTTTGACAGTCTGCGGCCCTTCCTCAACGGAAGGGCCTTTTGAGATGCGTCTGGCTGCTGCCGTACAGAACCCGGTGTATTGACAGGTATCTATTGATGTGGTAAAATAAGCCATCATTGTACTGAGAAAAGTACATAAGGGGGAATTGCTGTGAAAAGGATTTTTGCCTTGCTGCTGTGTGTATGTCTGGTGATGTCCGGCTCGCTTGCTCTTGGCGAGGGCTGGGTATGCAATACCTGCGGCGCAAAGGATCAGGCGTACGCATTCTGTACATCATGCGGCGAGAAGAAGCCTGCGTGCTGCCCTGCCTGCGGCTGGTGGGTGGAGGAAATTGAGACCTTCAAGCACTGCGGTAACTGCGGCGCACGCCTGCGTGCGTACGAGGTTGGTGACATCGTTACCTTCGGCAGATATGAACAGGACGGCAATTTCGGCAACGGAAAAGAGCCGATCGAATGGATTGTGATGGGCTCTTCCAATGGCGAATACATGCTGATGGCCCGTTACGGTCTGGAGGAAAAGGACTACGATACCTCCGGCAATACAGGCGTCACATGGAAGACGAGCACGCTCCGGGCCTGGATGAACAAGACCTTCCTGAACGTGGCCTTTACGGAGGAAGAGATCGCGAAAATTATTCCCACCACATTGGTAACGGAGCAGCTTAATCAGACTGTCCAGATCGGTACGCAGGATACGGTGTTCCTGCTGAATGGCGATGAGTACTACGAACTGGAAAAGCAACTGCGGCTGGCTGCGCCTGCGGAGCGTTTTGAAGCGGAGCATGGCAGGATCTGTTTCTGGTGGCTGCGGGATGGTGTAGCTGCAAACATGGAGGGTAGTCTTGCAGGCTTCTCGTCGGAAAATGAAGTAGACTGGTACATCGGTTATGGTTATGGCGACACTCTTGTCCGACCCTGTATCTGGGTCAGGCTGCCGTAACGAAAACACTGCGCGGGCATGGCTCGCGCAGTGATTTTTTGTGATCGCTTCTGGATCAAGACGTACATGTAGTGTATGCGATATGGTACAGTAATGCTTATCGCCCGGTGTTCCCTTCCTGATCATGAAGCAGGAAGGATTCAAAGCGCCTGAGAAGCGTCTGATTCTCGATAGATAGCCTACGGCGTCGGTGCAGAATCAGGGAAGGATCGTCATCGATCAGTCCCAGCAGATAATCGGAAGAAACATGATAGAGACGACAAATTGATACAAGCGTATCATGACTGGGGTCGCTCTTGTTCTGCTCCCAGCAGCGGACGGCATGAAGCGAAACATGCAGCTTATCGGCCAATGCCTGCTGCGTATCCCCGTGGTCTTTGCGGATTTCCTGCAGGCGTTCACCAAGCATGATGATCACTCCTTCTTATTTTATAGTATACATACGTTTATCACAGAATATTAAAAGTGGTAGAATACTTGCTAAAAATGTGAATATGTGATAAAATATTTCTCAGATTCAATGCGGTGTAAAAATAAAAATACTATTTTGTGACCTGTAATGAGGACGTGAAAGTGTATTTGATTGATCACGGCAGCGAAAAATTCAAGGATCTGAGAGAGGGGAAAGTGATGAAGAAATACCTGTATATGTCAATGGTAGGAATACTGGTAGCAGTCATATTGCTGGGAGGATGTCATGAAGGATATGCAGGAGATGAATGGTGGTGGTGCAGACAATGCAAGGCCAACACGAAGAAAGAACTTGCTGTCTCTGAAGGATGCGGTATGCGTTGCGTTCAGTGCGGGCACACAGATTATGCATATTCTGACAGAAAGCATACGGTGTGTCCACATCGACAGAATACGTGTATTTGTTGTGGGAAGAGTGTTGCAGGTGCGCCTTCTTCTGTGATCAGAGTCTGTGCAGATTATCTCCATGGGCAGTGCGTGCACTGCGGTGCGAAGCAGGAGACTTGCAAGCACAAGAATCAGGAAATCACAAAAACACGATACTCCTATGAGCAAATCGCGGGAAATGATGAGTATCACTGGATTACATGCTACAATACATGGGAGTGTAAGGATTGTGGTGAAGTCACGATCAAGGATGAAGCATGGTATACTGAGGAACAGCAACACAGCTGGGAAACCTCTGGCAATGTGACAATGTGTTCGCTGTGCGACTATCGCATCAGCAGAACTTGCCGGCATAAGAACACAACGAAGCGCTATACATCAGATGGGACGTATGCTGTTGAATCGGACAGCCTGCATAAGTATGTGCGTACATACGATTTGATCTGTCAGGATTGTTCCCGAACGGTTCAAACAAACCAGAAGGAGCAGACCTATGAGTATCATAAGCTGGATCAAACAGGCAGCTGTAGCCGCTGCCCATATGGAAGTACGGAAACCAGCACTGCATATCCAGCTCTGGGTGGGGTCACATTAGTGACAACTACGCCTGGAAAGACGAGCGGCACCGTTGCCAAGGCTGAACGCTATGAGATCGGCAAGAGCGTAAGCTTTGGCGGCTATGAGCAGGACGGTATCTTTGGTAACGGCAAGGAGCAGATAGAGTGGATAGTGCTGGATAAGAAGGATGATGCGTATCTGCTGATGGCTTGTTATGGATTGGAGTCCAAAGTATACGATACCTCCGGTCGGACAGGCATCACATGGAAGACGAGCAGTCTCCGCAAGTGGTTGAACAATGATTTTCTGTACCGTGCCTTTTCTAAAGAGGAGCTTGAAAGGATTGTTACGACGACTGTGGTGACAGTCCAAAGTAATCAGACGAAAAAAATCAGCACGCAGGATATGGTGTTTCTGTTGGATAGCAATGAGTTCTATGAACTGGAAAAGAAACTACGGCTGGCTGCGCCTGCGGAACGTTTTGAAGCGGAGTATGGCAGGATCTGCTTCTGGTGGCTGCGGGATGGTTTGAGTGGGAATGGAGAGGGTTCCCTCGCAGGCTTCTTGCCGGAAAACGAAGTAGACTGGTACACCGGTGATGGTTATGTCGACACTCTTGTCCGACCCTGTATCTGGGTCAGGCTGCCGTAACGAAAACACTGCGCGGGCATGGCTCGCGCAGTGTTTTTTGTGTATATGACATCAGCCCTGTCGCGATGCTGCAGACAGGGCTGATGATTTTGAAATGGAAAAAGATTACAGGTTATAGTACTTGTCGAATTCTGCGGGATGGGGAATCTTGGACATCTCGCTGCATTCGGCGCGCTTGGTCTTGATGAAGTTCTTCAGTAGTGCCTCGGGGAACACGCCGCCGGCGGTCAGGTAATCGTGATCGGCCTCGAGGGCATCGAGGGCGTCCTCCAGGCGGACGGGCAGGCCCTTGAGCTTGGCCTTCTCCTCCTCGGGAAGCGTGTAGAGGTTCATGTCGTAGGGGCCCCAGCCGTTCTCGTGGGGATCAATCTGGTTCTTGATGCCGTCCAGACCAGCCATGGGGATTGCGGCATAGGCAAAGTAGGGGTTGCAGGTTGCATCAGGATTGCGCAGCTCGAAGCGGCGTTTGTCGGGGCTCTTGGCGTAGGCAGGGATGCGGATGACCGCACTGCGGTTGGAGGTGGCGTAGCCCACGGTTACCGGCGCCTCAAAGCCCGGTACCAGACGCTTGAAGGAATTGGTGGAGGGGTTGGTCAGCGCGCACAGGGAGCTGATGTGCTTCAGCAGGCCGCCCATGAACCAGTGGGCTTCCTTGCTCAGGTGCGCGTAGCCTTCGTCATCGGAGAAGACGGGCTGACCATCCTTGAACAGCAGCATGTGTACGTGCATACCGCTGCCGGCTTCGCCGTAGATGGGCTTGGGCATGAAGGTAGCGGATTTGCCGTACTTCAGGGCGGTGTTGTGGATGATATACTTGATCATCATCGTATCGTCCGCCAGCTTGGTCATTTCGCCCAGCTGAGGCTCGATTTCGAACTGGCCGGAGGCGGCTACCTCCGGGTGGTGATAGTTGATCTCAATGCCTGCATCCTTCATCAGCATGCACATTTCGCTGCGGCATTCGTAGGAGGTGTCGAAGGGCTTGGCGATGTGGTAGGCCTTCTGCTTGGGGACGATCACGCCCTGCCCCTCTACGCCGCTGTTCCAGTAGGACTGCTTTGCGTCCACGGTGGCGCTTACGGTATGGGGGGCGACCTCCCAGCCCACCTGATCAAACAGGTAGAACTCGAATTCCGGCAGAATCTTCATTTCATCAGCAATGCCCAGATGCTGCATGTACTTTACCGCCGCGCGGACGATGTTGCGGGGATACTGGGCCAGCGGCCGGTTAAAGGGGTGGTCGATGATCATTGCGTTGCCGGTCATGGACAGGGTCGGAATCGAGCAGAAGGGGTCGATCACAGCGGTGTCCGGATCGGGGATGAACACCATGTCACTCTTTTCGACCACCGCGTAGCCATAGTTGGAGGCGTCGAAGCCGATACCGCTTGTCATCGTGTCCTCGGAGAAATTCTCCGCCGGGATGGTTACGTGACGGTACTGGCCGTTGATGTCGACCATCTTGAAGTCGATCATCCGGATCCCATGCTCCTTGATCAGTGCCAACACGTCCTGAACAGTCTTTGCCATGGTTGTTTGCTCCTTTTCATGTTTTGATCGGTGGATTGTTATTTTCAAGTATAGCAATTTTTCGCAGCTTCGTCAATGGGCCGCCGGGAGACTGAGCAGCGAACGTTCACGGCTCTCGGTCCCTGCTGCGGGGGAGAAGACTGTTTTGCTTCATGGGATTGCCGCAGATTGCCTCCGAATCCGAATATTTCCGTCAAAAAAACAGGAAAGATACAGGAAATGACTTGAAGCAAAGGCCACAACTCTGTATAATATGAGCATCCTGATTGCAGCACTTGATGTGAAGCAATCCGATTTGGTTTAAGGAGGATCTGTTTTATGAAGATTCGCAAGCTGTTTGCTGCTGTGCTGGCTCTGTGCATGCTGATGAGCCTGTCTGCTACCGCCTCTGCTGAGGATGCGCTGAAGATCGGCGTTATCGGCCCGATGACCGGCGGCGCTGCTGTGTATGGCATCGCTGTTGCCAACGGCGCGAAGATTGCTGTGGACGAGATCAACGCAATGGGCGGCATGCAGATCGTGCTGGATGTGCAGGACGACGAGCATGACCCCGAGAAGGGCATCAACGCTTTCAACACCGTGCTGGATAATGGCGTGCAGATGATTCTGGGCACCGTTACCACCGCTCCCTGCCTGGCTGTTGCTGCTGAGGCCTATGAAGAGCGCGTGTTCATGCTGACCCCCTCTGCCTCTGCTACCGGCGTGACTGAGGGCCGCGACAATGCCTTCCAGGTCTGCTTCACCGACCCCGGTCAGGGCGTCGCTGCTGCTGACATGATCGTCGCCAAGAGCATGGGCACCAAGATCGGCGTCATCTACAACAACGCCGATGTGTACTCCACCGGTATCTACCAGGCCTTCGCTGCCCGTGCGGCTGAGCTGAACCTGGAGATCGTCGCCACCACCACCTTCTCCTCCGATGACAACGCGGACTTCTCCGTGCAGATCGCTGCCTGCAAGGATGCCGGCGCTGATCTGGTGTTCCTGCCCATCTATTACACCCCCGCTTCCCTGATTCTGGCTCAGGCCAAGGCCGTTGACTATGCGCCCGTGTTCTTCGGCGGCGACGGCATGGACGGCATCCTGGCTCTGGAAGGCTTCGACAAGACGCTGGCTGAAGGCCTCATGCTGCTGACTCCCTTCGCCGCTTCCTCTCAGGACGAAAAGACCCAGAAGTTCGTGCAGGCTTATAAGGCTGCCTTCGGTGAAGAGCCCAACCAGTTTGCCGCTGACGCCTATGACGGCATCTATGCCCTGTACACCGCTGCTCAGAACGCCGGCATCAACGGCGATACCGCCTACGATGAAGTCTGTGAGCTGCTGATCGCTCAGTTCCCGACGCTGCAGATTTCCGGCCTGACCGGCGAGCTGACTTGGGCTGCGACCGGCGAAGTCATCAAGACTCCTGCTGTGTACGTCGTCAAGGACGGCGCCTACGCGAAGGTCGACTGACCTCACACAGGCGTGTCTGCGCCCGACTCCTGCGGTTTTGCGGGAGTCGGGCGGTTGTTGTCATTGTGAGAATTGCATTCTTCGTACTATCATGAAAGAAACGAGGTCGAGAAGGAATGATATCGCTCCTTTCCCACCTGATGAACGGCTTGAGCCTTGGCAGCGTGTATGCGATCATCGCGCTGGGCTACACGATGGTGTACGGCATCGCCAAGATGCTGAACTTTGCTCACGGCGACGTGATCATGATCGGCGCGTACATCTCCTTCTGCGCCATTCATTACTGGAATCTTCCCCCGGCGCTGGCACTTGTGGCGGCGATGGCCGTCTGTACGGTGCTGGGCATCGTCATCGAGCGTCTGGCTTATAAGCCTCTGCGCCAGGCAACGTCTCTGGCGGTGCTGATCACTGCCATCGGCATGAGCTACCTGCTGCAGAATTCCGCGCTGCTCATCTGGGGCTCCAACACCAAGTCCTTCCCGGATATGATCAATGTGCCTGCCATCTCCCTGCTGGGCGGTGAGCTGATCATCAAGGGCGAGGCTATCGTGACCATCCTTGCCTGCGTGGTGATCATGATCGCGCTGACGCTGTTCACCTCCCGGACAAAGATGGGCAAGGCCATGCGCGGCGTCTCTGAGGACAAGGGCGCGGCGGAGCTCATGGGCATCAATGTCAATCTGACCATTTCCGTAACCTTTGCCATCGGCTCTGCGCTGGCGGCGATTGCGGGCGTGCTGCTGTGTACTGCGTATCCGGCGCTGACGCCCACCACCGGCTCCATGCCGGGCATCAAGGCGTTTACCGCAGCGGTCTTCGGCGGCATCGGCTCCATCCCGGGTGCGATGGTCGGCGGTATCCTGCTGGGCGTGATCGAAATCCTCGGCAAGGCCTACATCTCCATGGAGCTGGGTGACGCATTCGTCTTTGCGGTGCTGATCATCGTGCTGCTGGTAAAGCCCACGGGCCTGCTGGGCAAGAAGATCCATGAGAAAGTGTGAGGTGAGAAGCGTGAAAATGAACAAAAAGCTCCGCAGCAACCTCATTACTTATGGTATCGTCATTTTGGCTTTCATTGTGTGTCAGGTGGCCATTTCCGGCTCCATTGACGGCTTCAAGATGACTCGCTCCCTCAAGGGTCAGCTGATTCCGATCTGCGTGTACATCGTGATGGCTGTGTCGCTGAACCTGACAGTCGGCATCTCCGGTGAGCTGTCCCTTGGCCATGCAGGCTTCATGAGCGTCGGCGCGTTCTCGGGCATCATCATGTCCTCGTGGCTGGTGAGTGCCTTCCAGATGGAAAACGAGCTGGTGCGACTGCTGCTGGCGATGATCGCCGGCGGCGTGTTTGCAGGTATTGCGGGCGTGCTGATTGGCATCCCTGTGCTTCGTCTGCGCGGCGATTACCTCGCCATCGTCACGCTGGCCTTTGGCGAGATCATCCGTAATGTGCTCAACACGCTGTATTTCTCCGTTGACGGCAAGGCGCTGCATATCGGCTTCAACAACCCCAATCTGACCGGCAAGATTGTCTACAACGGTCCTGCGGGCGCAGTGGGTGTGGATAAGATCGCGACCTTCGAGATGGGCTTTGTGCTGATTCTCTTCACGCTGTTCGTGGTGCTGAACCTGATCAACAGCCGTTCCGGCCGTGCGATCATGGCCATCCGTGACAGCCGCATCGCGGCAGAATCCGTTGGCCTGAACGTGACGAAGTACAAGATGATGGCCTTCGTGACCTCTGCGGTGCTGGCAGGCATGGCGGGCGCGCTCTACGGCCTGAACTACTCCACCGTTACGGCGGCGAAGTTCAAGTTTGATACCTCTATTCTGGTGCTGGTGTTTGTGGTGCTGGGCGGCATCGGCAACATCCGCGGCTCTATTATCGCCGCTGCCCTGCTGACGCTCCTGCCCGAGCTCCTGCGTTCCTTCAGCACCTATCGCATGCTGGTGTATGCCATCGTGCTGATCCTCGTCATGCTGGCGACCAACAGCCCGATGATGAAGAGTGTGCTGAGCAGCATCACCGGGAAAATCAAGGCGCTGCTCAGTGGGCGTAAAGCCAAATCCGGAAAGGCAGGTGACGCTGCATGACCCAGCCCAAGAAGCGACTGCTCGACACCAAGATGGTGCCGGTGCCCAGCCAATCCATCGTTCCGGAGCGCGACGTTGACAAGCGCCCTGTGCTTGAAACCCGTCATCTGGGCATCGAATTCGGCGGCCTGAAGGCGGTAGAGGACTTCAATATTGCCGTCGGTCCGACGGAGATCTGCGGCCTCATCGGCCCTAACGGCGCAGGTAAGACCACCGTTTTTAACCTGCTGACCAAGGTGTATCAGCCCACAACCGGCACTGTGCTCATCAACGGCAAGGACACCTCCGGCATGAATACCGAGCAGGCCAACCGAATGGGTATTGCCCGTACGTTCCAGAATATCCGCCTGTTCTCCAACATGACCGTGGAGGACAACGTGCGCATCGGCCTGCACAACCAGATCCGCTACGGCATGTTCTCCGGCATCCTGCGTCTGCCCCAGTTCTGGCAGGGTGAGAAGAAGCAGCATGAAAAGGCGCTTGACCTGCTGAGCATCTTCGGCATGCAGGACATGGCGAATGTGAAGGCCGGCAGCCTGCCCTATGGCGCCCAGCGTCGCCTGGAAATCGTCCGTGCGCTGGCGACCAATCCGTCCCTGCTGCTGCTGGACGAGCCTGCGGCTGGTATGAACCCCCATGAGACGGAAGAACTGATGCAGAATATCATCAAGATCCGCGATCAGTTCCAGATTGCCGTCATGCTGATCGAGCATGACATGAATCTGGTTATGGGCATCTGTGAGGGCATTTGCGTGCTGAACTATGGCCGGATCATCGCCAAGGGAACGCCGGATGAAATCCAGTCCAATCCTGTGGTCATCGAGGCCTACCTCGGTTCCCAGCATAAGGAGGTAGAGTGATGAGCCTGCTCAAAATTGATGACATCAACGTATACTATGGCGCGATTCATGCCATCAAGGGCATCAGCTTTGAGGTCAACGAGGGCGAGATTGTGACGCTGATTGGTGCGAACGGCGCCGGCAAGTCCACTACGCTGAATACCATTGCGGGCCTCCTGCGTCCCCGTACGGGTACAATGACCTTTGATGGCAAGAACCTCGTTGCTACTCCCTGCAACAAGACTGTGTCGCTGGGCATGGCACTGTGTCCCGAGGGACGGCGCATCTTCCAGCAGATGACGGTTCGCGAGAACCTCGAAATGGGCGGCTACACCCGTCCTGCGGCGGAGATCCCCGGCTCCATCGAGGAGATGTTCGAGCGCTTCCCCCGTCTGAAGGAACGTGAAAAGCAGATTGCGGGCACTCTTTCCGGCGGCGAGCAGCAGATGCTGGCCATCGCCCGGGCGATGATGTCCAAGCCCCGCCTGCTGATGCTGGACGAGCCTTCGATGGGTCTGGCGCCCATTCTGGTGGAGCAAATCTTTGACATCATCACGGAGCTCCATGCAGCGGGCGTAACCATTCTGCTGGTCGAGCAGAACGCGCAGATGGCACTGTCCATCGCTGACCGTGCGTATGTGCTGGAAACCGGCAGGGTCATCAAGTCTGGTCTGGCAGACGACCTGCTGCACGATGATGACGTGCGCAAGGCATATCTGGGCAACTAAATCAAATGAAAAAAAGGTTTGCCGTCTGTTGCGATACAGGCGGCAAACCTTTTTGCTGGGGGAATGCATTATGCGGCGGGCGTTGCGGCGTCAGGCGCATCCTCGGTCATGGCGTGTTCTCCGGCCGAAGGCTGCTCGTCGATGGTGGTGACGACAGCGGTCATGCCGATGCGGACGTTGTCATCCGGTACGAAGTCGACGTAGGCAAGGTAGGTGGCTTCACCGTCCTGCGATGAGCTCAGGTGGGAGATCATGGAGACGACGCCGGTCAGCTGGGCAGGCGCATCGGGATTGTAATTGAAGGTGATGTTGACTGTATCGCCCTCGGAGATGGCCATCAGGTCGTATTCGTTGACGCTGATTTCGATTTGAAGGGTGTCCATGGTGTATACGGTGAGGAGGATATCGCCCTTGCTGACGTTGGAGCCGGAAGAGGTGTTTACGGAGGCTACCACGCCGCTGACCGTGGAGACAACCTCGCTGCCCACGGCGTAGAGGCCGTCCAGCGTGCCGGTGACCGTCTCAAACAGCAGGTCGCCGCGGGAAACCTTGTCTCCGTCCTTGACGTGGAGCTTGAGGATGCTGCCGCTGCCATTCACAGCGATCTCCTGTGTGCGGCCTACCGTGCCGCGGCCGATACGGCTGTTCGCAGCATAGCCGGAGGAGCGGTAGATGGAGACCGTTTCATCCAGCATCAGCGTGCCGGAGGTTGTCTCTACGGTGTAGGTGTTGCCGCTGGCGGCGGTCACGACGCCCACAGCCTTGTGGTCGTTCCCGGCAGTACAGGCGATATAGACTGTTTCGCCTATGTTGACATACTTGGTCTCGCTGGAATTGTAGGCTTTTTCGATGTCGGCGGTGATGGTGTACTTGTGGGTGGGCATGATGTACATCACCGCGCCCCAGCGGCTGGTAACGCTGTCGATGGTGTCGCCTTCCTGGGCAAAGACGCCCGCGATGGTGCCGTCCGCAGATGCATAGACCTTGGTGGTGCCGATGGCTGCAACAACGTCGCCCATGGCGATCTTGCTGCCGGCGCGCAGGCTGAAGCCGGTGACCGTACCGCCAAAGGGTGCGGTCACCGTCACTGCGTCGCCGGCCACGACTGTGCCGTCGAAGGTAGTCTCCGCCAGCGCAGCAACGGGCAGGAGCGTCAGGAACATCAGGATTGCCAGGATTTTCTTCATTTGGGTGCCTCCTTATATTCGATGATATTACATCCGCCTGAGCGCGTCGATGGGACTGAGCTTGCTGGCTTTGCGTGCGGGACTCCAGCCGAAGATGATGCCCACTGCTGCCGAGAAGCCCACGCCCAGCGCGATTGCGCCGTAATTGATGGTAAAGTTGGTGCCCATGACCGAGCACATGGCGGCCGATACCACAAGGCCCAGCACAACGCCCGTCACGCCGCCGATCATCGACAGCAGGAAGGATTCGATCAGGAACTGAATCTGGATCTGCCCGGGCTCTGCGCCGATGGCCTTCTTCAGGCCGATCTCTACCGTTCGTTCGGTGACGGAGGTGAGCATCATGTTCATGATGCCGATGCCGCCCACGATCAGCGCGATGGAGGCGATGCCCGCCAGCAGCGCTGACATCATGGAAAGCATGGTGTCCATGGTGGATTCGATGCTTTCCATGGTGGTGATGGTGTAGGTGTCGTCCTCAAAGCTGAAAAGCGCGTCCAGATGTTCCTCCAGCAGCGTCTTGACGTCCTCGGTATCATCCGGGTTGTTCATGTACACGGTGATGCCGGTGACAAGGTTCTGGCTGTTCATCTTCATGGCGGTGGTATAGGGCATGAGGATATCGGGCGTGCCGGACATGATGCTGGCGATGGAGGTATCCGTATCCTCCGCAAGAATGCCCACGACGGTGAACTGTACGCCTGCCAGATAGATTGTCTGGCCGATGGGGTTCACGCCGTAGAAGAAGCTTTCCATCACGTCGCTGCCGATCATGCAAACGCGGGACATATCTGCAATGTCGATGGGGTTGATGCTGCGGCCGGATTCCAGCGCGTCGGGCTTGTTGATGAAGTAGTATTCGTTCACGCCGGAGACGGTGATACCGGTTTCGCTGACGCCGTTGCGGGCCGCCTTGACGGACAGGCTCACGCTGGGTGTAACGCCCTGTACGTTTTCAAGGGCGGCGATGTCGTCCAGATCCTCGCTGCTCAAGCCGCTTTTCAGGTCGCTGCCGGGCGTGGAGACGGTGATGCTGCCCGCGCCCATGGAGGTAAAGGAATCAGAAATGGAGGAGGAAACGCCGGAAATGGTGGTGATCAGGGCGATGACTGCCGTGACGCCGATCATGATGCCCAGAATCGTCAGGAAGGAACGGAGCTTGTTGGCCGTGATGTTCGCAATGGCCATGCGCAGGCTTTCCACGAACATATTGATGCCGGCAATCAGGGGGCGGAATGGATTGATCATGCGAAGGTCACCTCGCCCTTTGGTTCGCTCAGTACGCCGTCGATGATGTTGACGACCCGTTTGGCGTGTTTGGCGATGTTGATGTCATGGGTGATCATGATGATGGTGTGACCGTCGGCATTCAGCTCGCTGAAGAGGGCCATGATCTGCTTGCCTGTGGACTGGTCGAGCGCGCCGGTGGGCTCGTCGGCCAGCAGAAGGCTGGGACGGGTCACCAGTGCGCGAGCGATGGCGACGCGCTGCTGCTGACCACCGGAAAGCTGGTTGGGAAAGTGATGCAGGCGATCCTGCAGGCCGACCTTGACCAGCATCTCCTCGGCCCGTCGGGCGCGTTCGCGGGGAGATACGCCGGCGTAGATCAGCGGGAGCTCCACGTTCTTCAGCGCGTCCATGCGTTTGAGCATCTGAGAGTTCTGGAAGATGAAGCCGATCTCCCGGCGGCGGATGTGGGCCAGCTCCATTTCGTCCAGCTCCTCTACGGACTGACCGCGCAGGATGTATTCGCCGGAGGTGGGCAGGTCGAGGCAGCCGATGATGTTCATCAGCGTGGATTTGCCGGAGCCGGAGGGGCCCAGCACGGACAGGTACTCGCCCTCCTGAACGTCCAGATCGACGTCCCTGAGCACGGTGGAAACCTCGTCGCCAAGGGGGTACTGTTTGACGATTTTTCGCATCTGAAAGAAGATATCATTCATGCACTGTTCCCCCTTAACGTCCGCCGCCGTATCCACCGCCATAACCACCGTAGCCGCCGGGCGCGGTGCGGTTGGTCTGGCTGTTGCGGCTGGGCGTCTGCGAGCTTCCGCCGCCGCCCATGTTGGAAAAGAGGGAGGAGAACAGGCTGGTGCTGCCTGTGCTGGATGCGACCTGTGCGTACACGGTGTCGCCGTCCTTCAGGCCGGAGGTGATCTCCACGTAGCTGTCGTTGTCCAGCCCGACGGTAACCGGCACCTGCTGCAGGGTCTGATTTGCATCATACATCAGTACATATGCGCTGTTGTCACGGCCGAAGGAGAGTGCGTTCTTATTCAGGATGACCGAATCGACGGCCTCCTCCTGAGGAATGGTGACCGTTGCAGCCATGCCGGGCAGGACGTCGGGGCTGACTGTCAGCTCGGCGGTCACGGTGTAATAGGCTGTGTTGCCGCCGCCGGAGGGAATACGGTTGATGTGGGAGATCCGTGACTCAAAGGTTTCCCCCAGCGCGGTGACGGTGATGCGGCATTCCTGCCCGAGCTGCAGATCGGAGATGGAATACTCGTCCACGCGCATGGAGACCTCCATCTTTTCAAAATCGACGATCTGAATGAGGCTGCCGTTGGCGTTCACGTCATCGCCGACCTCAACGCTGATCTGATTGACCTCGCCGTCGAAGCTGGCCTTGACGGTTTCGCCCGTGGAAAGGCGGATCAGGCGCTGGCCGCGTACGACCTTCTCGCCCTCGGCGACGTAGATCTGGCGTACCGTGCCTGCTGCGCCGGCGGTGATGGTCTCGTTGTTCTGCACCTGAATGGAGCCGGAGAAGCTCAGCGCGTTGGAGATGGTGCCGATGCGGGCGGTATAGCTGTTATAGGTGGTGGTCGCTCCCGCCTCCAGCTTCGGAAGCACGAGCAGGAAGAATGCACCGGCGGCAAGCAGCAGCACGATGGCCCAGATCAGCAGCTTTTTCAGAAAGCGGAAGCGTTTCTTTTTCTTTTTTACAGGGCTGGTCATCATTGTCACCCGATCTTTCCATAAGTTGTGAGCAGCCATTCGAGGGCTTCAATGGGGCCGGTGAACACGTCATAATAATAGAACTCCGCGTTGGGATCATTACTCATGCGGTAGGTGCTTTCAGCGACAGTCACATCCAGCTCCATGGCGTAATCCTCCAGGCCCATGCGGACGGCATAGCTGAAGTCCTTGCTGACCAGTCCCTCGGCACGGCACATGTTGTAGCGCAGCCCGGCGGAGAAGCCGGATGTAGGCAGCAGCGTCACCTCGTCTTCAATGCGCAGCATGATGTATTCGATGCCTGAGACCGAAAGCTTCTTGCACACCTGACCGGAGAAGAACCATGTGTAATCCCCGGCGTCCGCGGCGGTCGCATCGCTGGCGACGAGCATGAGGGTATTCTTCTCGCTGGATCTGGTCAGGTTGATGAAGCTGGCGGTGAAAGTGGGCGTGCTTGCCCTGCGGGATGCGTCCGTGCCGTTGTATTGCAGCGAAAGCTCCATCATTTCACCGCCGACCTTCAGCTGGGACATTTTGCCGGTGGTCAGGGTGAGTTCCACGCCGTCATATGCGACAACGGTATCTGTCGTGGATTCCGAATGACTGGTGCTGCGGCTGGAGCTGCCGCCGCGGCTGCCGGACATGATCCGTACGGTCACTTCCTCCGGGTACACAGTCTGATTACCGGCCTGGTCGCGTACGATGATGCTTTCCCTGGGGAAGGTTACGGTCTGCTTGGTGGTATAGGTATAGGTGCTTACTGAACCTTCGCCGGGGGTGAGGGGCAGCCATGTTGCGCCGCCGTCCATGGACACAGCGTCACCGCCGCTGAGTGCGTCGCCTGCGGTGATCTGCAATGTGCCCGAAGCGCCGGCCTTGATCTGCACCAGCGGCGCAGCGGCGTCCAGCCAGACGGTGTACACGGCAGACACCGCCACTGCGCTGCCGTCGGGGGCAAGCAGATGGAACTGCAGCGCGTACTGTCCTTCCTCCGCGGCAGTATATTCGCCGCTGGCGAGCAGGATGGGCGTGCCGCCGTCGATGGAAACGGCATAGACGTAGCCGTCGCCCAGTGCGGCCAGATCAGGCTGGGCAGTCAGGAGGAATCGGGGTGCGGCAGTGACCCAGGCGGCTTCTGCATGCCCCGCAGCGGATACGGACAGACTGACGGGCGTCTCGTCCTTCTGACCCTTCATTTCCAGCCAGACGAACAGAGATTCACTGCGCTCCACATCCTCGTTCTCGCCGGAAATACGGACAATATAATCATTGCCGAAGCGCTCGGGATCAGGCAGCAGCGTCTTGCCGGAAAGCTGGGCGTTGCCGCTGTCCAGCACGATGATCCGGTCTGTCAGGATGTAGATCACGTCAGCATCCGTCAGGAGCAGCTGCGAAAGCTCGCCATTTATGCGGCCGTCTTCGGTTTCTGCCCATGCCTGCAGGATGGCGGGTGCGTCGGTTGCCTCAGGCGCGGCGGAAGGCACGGCGGTCGGATCACCCATGGGCGGCACGGCGGTCAGCGTCGGCGTGGCCGGTGCAGCGGTGCCAAAGCCGGAGATGGGCTTGGCGGTGCGGTCGGCAGCCGGAGTGCCCGTCGGCGCAGCGGTGGGCTGGGCGGCCGGAGTTGTGGCAGGCTTGGACGTTGGCGCAGCAGTGCGGGACACTTCGGGAGAAATGGCAGGCTCCGCGGTCGCCTCCGGGGAAACCGTGGGCGTCGCATGCGGCACAATAGCGAATCCGCTGGAAAACTTCGACTTTGGAGTGGCAGTGGGAGACGGCGCGGATGGAAGCGTCACGTTGTAAGGGGCGGAGCGATGCAGTTGAGAGCCGTCGGAAGCAAGCAGCACGAAGCGGTATGTACCGGAGCGGGAGGGCGTGTAGCTGTTGCCTGCAAGACGCTGGGCATCGCCGTCGTTTACGATGACTGCGAAGGACATGCCGTCCTCCATCTCAGGTACAGCGGACAGCCCGAAGGTCGGGGTGCAGGGGGCGTCAGCGGTATACCGCTGCGCAGAAACAAGGATTTCATGCTCGGTGACTTCATCGGCATCCGCCACGCTGTCCATATCTGCGGATGTGTCGGGCGACTGGTCCTTCCGGCCGGCCCAGAGGAAGAGCGTATTCTGCTTTGCAAAGCCGTCCGGGTCAAGAGCGGACAGGTTGACGCAGTATTTGCTGCCTTTGAACACATCGGGATCAAGCGCAAACTGCACATCTGCAAGCATTTCGGGCGTATAGCCGGTCAGTTCGACGACGCGGCTGTGATACAGGTAGATCACCAGCCCCATGGGAATCAGCTGATCGGGCTCACCGTACAGCTTTTCACCGTTCAGCAGCACATACAGGGGCCCGTCATCCGGCGTGGAGACAGGGACGGCAGGAGTGCTGTCTGGCTGTTCAGCGGCAGGGGGCGTCTCTGCGGCGGGCTCTTCCGTTGCAGCAGGTTCCGCACTTGCAGAGGGATCATAAGGTGCAGCAGGTTCTTCGGATGTGCTGACGGATGTGTCGGCAGAGGAGGCCATATCGGTTGGCGTAGTGAGTGTGTCGGCCCCTGCACAGCTGGAAAGCAGGCAGATGGTCAGCGCCATGATCATGGAGAGCAGCTTTTTCACGGAATCTCTCCTTTCTTACGGCAGCACGACGGTGACGTTCATGCCCAGACGAACGGTCTCATCTGCCTGAAAGTCAACATATGCATTGTATGTCGTTTCACCGCTGCTGCCTGCAGGGGCATTGCTCATATAGGAAATTTCGCGGATCACGCCTTCATAGGGCTTGCCTTCTCCCTCGTTCCAGCTGAAATAGATGGAGCAGGGGCTTCCGGGCTGCAGGGTGAAAAGCATGTCCTCGGGGACGCTGATCTGAATCTGATAATCATCAGGCTGATAAACGGTCATGAGTACGTCGTCCTTGCTGACCTGCTGGCCGGCCTTCACCTTCATTTCGGCAACGACGCCCGCTGCGGTGGAGCGGATGCAGCTGTCGGTAAAAACCATGCCGTCTGTTTGGCCGTCGACGGTCTCGAAGAGCAGCTGACCGCGCTCAACCATATCGCCGTCCTTGACGTGCATGCGGAGAATCACGCCCTTGCCGCTGACTGCCAATGCGTCCGTACGGGAAACGGAACCGCTGCCGATGCATGCGCGGGAGCTGTAATCGCTGCTGCGGTAGATGTTCACCGTTTCTTCCATATAAAGCTCGCCTGCGGTGGTGTATACGGTGTAGCTGCTGCCTTTTACGGCACTGATTACTCCTTCGGCGCGGTGGCTGCCATCCTTGCTGCAGCGGATATAGACCTTCTCGCCGATGGTCACATATTTGGTGGATGCGGATTCATAGGCCTTGGCGATGCTGGCGGAAATGGTATATTTCCCCAGGGGCGCAAGGTACAGAACCGTGCCGGAGGCAGCGTCTCCTTCGCCGCTGAATATGCCGCGGATGGTGCCGTCCTCGCTGGCCAGAACGCGGGTTGTGGCCAGCCTTGCCACCACGTCGTTCACCGACGTCAGCGCGCCTGTCCGCAGGTTGATCGACTCTATTGTGCCGCCAAAGGGCGCGATGACGCTGACAGCTTCGCCGGCGATCACCTGGCCGTCAAACCGCTCTTCTGCGAGCGCTGGGCATACAAACAACATGCAAAGCAGGAAGGAAATCAGTTTTTTCATTGCGGGTCCGTCCTTTCTTCATTGCCGCGGGGGATAACGCTGCCATCAGGTCTGCTGCGTTCGGTTCGGGTGGGGGATTCGCCGGGAAGATCGCTGCCGGTTGCCATACCGCTGCTCCGGCTTCCTGAGCCGCTGCGGCCCGGGGTGCGGCTTCCGGACGCCGTGTCGTCTGGTCCGGGTGCAGATTCGCCTGGTGCGGCTGTGCCTTCTTCTTCAGCCGGAGCAGCGTCGCCGTCCCGCAAAAAGCTGCCGTCTGCAGGGAAGGACATGCCGCTGCGGGAAGCGTCGCTGCCGGAACGTGTATTACTACGGCTGCTGCCCTCTGCGTTGTTGATCACGACCTTTTCGCCGACCAGCTTCTTGTACAGCCCGGTCAGGGTGAGGCCGCCGTCGACGGTTTCCGTGCCGGACACAGCCCAGACGACGTCGCCTTCCTGCAATCCGCTGACGATCTCCACGGTCATGCCATCGCTTAAACCGGTGGCAACCGGTTGCCGGACATAAGCGTCCTGCTGCTTCAGCAGCACATAGGGCTGCTTGTCCTCGTCAAAGGCGAGAGCCTTCATGTCCAGAGTGAGAACATCGCTGACTGCGCTGTCCGGGATGGACACGCTGGCGGACATGCCGGGGAGCACGCTTGGCGGTACGGTCAATTCAGCCGTGGCGGTATAATAGGCTATCTGACCGGAGGAGGCGGATACGCGGTTCACATGCTCAATCTCCGTTTCAAAGGAGACGCCCAGCGGGAGGATGCTCACGGTACACGGCTGGCCGGGAGCTACGCCGCGCACGTCGTATTCATCCACCGACAGGGAGACGCGCAGGTGTGTCAGGTCGCTGATTTCGATCAGCTGGACATTGCGCCACAGCGCATCGCTGGTGTCGTAGCGCATCTGATTGACCACGCCGTCCAGACCGGCTTTGAGCAGCTCGCCGTTGTCCAGCAGCATCAGCTTGTCGCCCTCTTTGACTTCCTGCCCGGCCGTTACGTACAATTCGCGGATGGACTCTGCACCGGAGGTGTTGGTGTGGGTTTCGCTGTTCAGGACGCTGATGGATGCGCTGAAGCTTTTGTATGTCCTGATGTCGCCTCGTGTAACGGTGTAGCTGGCGTAGGTCTCGATCTCCGTACCGCCAAGGAGTGGGGCGAGGAAGCTTCTGCCAAGCAGGATCACGCCGGTCAGAAGCGCCAGCGACAGGCTGCGGCGCAGGAACCGCCGCTTCTTCCTGCCGGATCTTTGTTTTTGCACGATTGTTCAACCTCCGTAGCAGGGGTGGGGATAATGGTTTTACAAATATGAAGAGTATAGAGGACGCTTCATCGTCCCGTGACGGAACTGTGAAGGGAAAGTGAAAACCGGCCGTTATTCAAGAAAATTCACAGTTGTTTTCGCGATGGTTTACAGTTTGTTCAAATGCTTGGAATAACCGGGTTTCAGGGCTTGACGGGCAAAAAAGAAAGCCCCGGCAGCACGCACTGAACGGGCTGCCGGGGGGAACGGAGATTGGGAAACGCTGAATTACATCTTCAGCAGGATGCCGAGCACTGCGCCCACGGCGATGTAGGCGATGGGGTGCACCTTCTTGAGCTGTTTGAACTGTGTCAGCGTCAGCAGGACGGCAAAGATTGCCATGGCCACCCAGTTGACCGAGATGGGCTGCGCCTCTGTCCTCGTGAACAGCGCGATCTGCAGCACCTGAAAGCCTGCTGCGGCGATCAAACCGGTCACGGCGGGACGGGTGAAGGCGAAGAAATTCTGCACGAAGGGATTCTGCTGATAGCGGTCCAGCGCCCGTGCGATCAGCAGAATGACGACGATGGACGGGAGGATCAGGCTTAGCGTGGCGCACAGTCCGCCCCAGATGCCATAGGTGGAGTAGCCTGCATAGGTGGCCATGTTCACGCCAATAGGGCCGGGCGTCGACTCGGACACGGCGATCATGTTTGCCAGTTCCTCGGCGGTGAACCAGCCGTAGGTCTGCTGCATCTGCGTCAGGAAGGGGAGGGTTGCAAGGCCCCCGCCTACGGCGAAAAGACCGGTTTTGAGGAATTCCAGACAGATCGTCAGCAGCTCTGTCATGCCTGATGCACCTTCTTTCCGAAAACCACGCTCAGCACCGCGCAGCCCACCACCACATATACCGGGGACAGCTTGAACAACGCCACTACAACAAAAGCGGCGGCTGCCAGCGCGATGTGCCAATGCTTCTTCACGTTGGACTTGAACAGCTTGATCACGCTGGCGGCGATCAGCGCGCACACGGCCACACGGATTCCGGCAAAAGCATGCTGCACCCAGAGAATATCCATGAAATGCTCCAGCACCATGGCAATCAGGGTGATAATGATCAGCGAAGGGGAGACCACGCCCAGGGTCGCAACGACGCCGCCTGCGACGCCGCAGGTGCGGTAGCCGACAAAGGTTGCCGTATTGACGGCGATGACGCCGGGCGTGCACTGGCCGATGGCGAAGTAGTCAAGAATCTCCTCTTTTGTGGCCCAGCGGTGTCTGGTGACGATCTCCCGCTCCAGCATCGGCAGCATGGCATAGCCGCCGCCGAAGGTCAGTCCGCCGATGGTGAAAAACGCGCGGAACAATGTCCATAAGGTCTTCATCCGGATCCTCCTCGGGTGTTTCTTGCCTGCATTATACGATAAATGTGCTCAGGATGCAACCATGAACCGCCAGCATCCGCTAAGAAAAGGCTTGTCAAGCTGCTGTCAAAGCGGTATAATAAAAGAAGGCACATAGCCCAAGCAATCTACGATGATTGGAGACGATAAACGATGGCGATGAACCTGAAGCTGACCGGCGTGAACGGTTTTGTGAACCAGTCCGAGATGGACAATATGGCTTCCCTGATGGGCACTGTGAATGAGGTGCTCCTGTCCGGCAAGGGCGCGGGCAACGATTTCCTGGGATGGCTGGACCTGCCCGTGAACTACGACAAGGACGAATTTGCCCGCATCCAGAAGGCGGCGAAGAAGATTCAGGGCGACAGCGAGGTGCTGGTGGTCATCGGCATCGGCGGCTCCTATCTGGGCGCGCGCGCGGCGATTGAGTTCGTCAATGGCCAGATGTACAACGGCGTCCGTCCCGAGGGAATCCCGGAGATTTACTTTGCCGGCAACAACATTTCCTCTTCCTATCTGAATGACGTCATCAAGATCATTGGCGACCGCGACTTCTCTGTGAACATCATTTCCAAGTCCGGCACCACCACCGAGCCTGCCATCGCTTTCCGCGTGTTCAAGAAGATGCTGGAGGAAAAGTACGGCAAGGAAGGCGCCAAGAGCCGCATCTATGCCACGACCGATAAGGCCCGCGGCGCGCTGAAGAATCTGGCGAACGTCGAAGGCTACGAGACTTTCGTAGTTCCGGACGACGTGGGCGGCCGCTTCTCCGTGCTGACCGCTGTGGGCCTGCTGCCCATCGCAGCTGCCGGCATCGACATCGCTGCCATGATGAAGGGCGCTGCTGAAGCCCGTGAGGTCTGCAAGGACGGCGACCTTGACACGAATCCTTCCATGAAGTATGCTGCGCTGCGCAACATCCTGTACCGTAAGGGCAAGAATACCGAGATCCTCGTCAACTACGAGCCCGCGCTGACCATGATGGGCGAGTGGTTCAAGCAGCTGTTTGCCGAGTCCGAGGGTAAGGATCAGAAGGGCATCTTCCCCACCGCTGCAAACTTCTCCACCGACCTGCATTCCATTGGTCAGTTCATTCAGGACGGCACCCGCAACCTGTTTGAAACCGTGATCTGGGTCAGCAAGCCCCGCAGCGAGGCCTACATTGAGGAGGCCGCTGAGGACATCGACGGCCTGAACTACCTCGCCGGCAAGTCTGTGCAGTTTGTCAACAGCAAGGCCTATCAGGGCACGCTGATGGCTCACATGGACGGCGGCACGCCCAACATCATCATCGAGATTGATGAGGCGGACGCCTACCACTTCGGCTATCTGTGCTACTTCTTCGAGAAGGCCTGCGGTCTCTCCGGCTATCTGCTGGGTGTGAATCCCTTCGATCAGCCCGGCGTGGAGGCTTACAAGAAGAACATGTTTGCCCTGCTGGGCAAGCCCGGCTTCGAGGCCCGCAAGGCTGAGCTGGAAGCCCGCCTGTAATCCAAATGGTACTGTCCCTCCTGCGGCCTGACGGCTGCGGGAGGGCTTTTTCGTGTCTGCTGCAGGTATAATGCGGCGGAAAATGCAGCGAAGCCGCAGCTTTCCTGCAAAGAAGAAGCTGCAAAACCCGTTACGCAAGGGATGAAATGCAGGAAACGGACGCATTTCGACCGGATAAATTGTGTTTTTATTGTTTTTCTGCTTTCAGGGACAGGGGGCCCAAAACGGCGCAAAGCCTTGAAAATACTGGGATGAAAGAGCTTCCAGATAATTCTTGTACGAACTTTCCGCCTGGTTGACAGATGAAAATGAATGTGGTAACTTATCATTATTCTATCCGACGAGGTATATGTTCGGATAAAGTGACTAAGGGAGGAAACAATCATGAAGAAACTGCTGAGCTTCGTTCTGGCTGTGGCTATGCTGCTGTCCGTGACGGCTTTCGCCGTTGCCGAAGAGGCCACCTGGAAGATCGCTATCCTGACCGGTACTGTGTCTCAGGGCGAGGAAGAATTCCGCGCGGCTGAGAAGGCCATCGCCACCTGGGGCGCTGACCACGTTGTGACTGACACCTATCCGGACAACTTCATGTCCGAGATGGAAACCACCGTTTCCAAGATCGTGGGCTTCGCCTCTGATCCTGACGTGAAGGCCATCGTGGTTTGCCAGGCTGTGCCCGGCACCAAGGCTGCTTTCGACAAGATCAAGGAAATGGGCCGTGACGACATCCTGCTGGTTGCCGGCACTCCCCAGGAAGATCCCGCTGTTATCTCTGCCGCTGCTGACGTTGTCATGTACGCTGACGAGATCGCTCAGGGCGACTCCATCATGGAGAAGTGCGCTGAGTGGGGCATCGAAGTGTTCATCCACTACTCCTTCCCCCGCCACATGGCCATGGAGCTGATCGTTGGCCGTTACGAGCTGCTGCAGGAGAATGCTGACGCTCTGGGCATTGAGCTGGTCAATGTTACCGCTCCCGACCCCACCGCTGAGGCTGGTCTGTCCGCTTCCCAGCAGTTCATCCTGGAGGATGTTCCCCAGCAGATGGAAAAGTACGCTGGCAAGAAGGTTGCCTTCTTCACCACCAACTGCGGCATGCAGCCCTCTCTGCAGGCGGCTGTTCTGGCTGAGCCCAATGCTTACTATCCCCAGCCCTGCTGCCCCTCTCCCTATCATGCCTTCCCCGCGACCCTCGGCCTGGAGCTGACCGTGGGCGGCGATGACGCAGAGGCCCTGAAGCAGATCGCTGCCAAGCTGGAAGAGCACGGCGCGACCGGCCGCTTCTCCACCTGGTCTTCCCCCGTTGCCATGACCATCATCGAGATCGGTGTTGAGTACGGCAAGGCTTACATCGACGGCCAGCTGACCGGCCGCAACGACGCTGCGAAGCTGAAGGAGCTGTTCAACGCGAAGATCGAGGGCGCTGTTGTCGCCAACTACACCAACGCGGAAGGCACCACCTTCGACAACTACTACACCATCCTGCTGGCTCCCGTCGATTTCAACGACTACCTGGCCAAGTAATACAGGCGTAGGCTCGGGCCCGCCCCATGATGGGCGGGCCCATCTTTTGCAAAGGAGGTTCACCGGATTGAGCGCTGAATTTGTTCTTGAAATGAAAAATATCGGCAAGCGCTATGGTGAGAATACCGTTCTGAGCGATGTGACGCTGAAGGTGCGCCCAGGCGAGATCCATGCGCTGCTGGGCGAAAACGGCGCAGGCAAGTCCACGCTGATGAACGTGCTGTTCGGCATGCCCGTGATCCATTCCACCGGCGGCTTCGACGGCGAAGTGCTGCTGGACGGCGAGGTCACCCATATCGCATCGCCCCATGACGCCATGACCAAGGGCATCGGCATGGTGCATCAGGAGTTCATGCTGCTGCCGGGCTTTACCGTCACGGAGAACATCAAGCTGAACCGTGAGGTCACCAACCGCAACCTGATCAGCCGCATGCTGGGTAAGAACCTGGAGACGCTGGACATGGGCGCGATGTCCTCCGCTGCCCGCAAGGCGCTGGACAGCGTTGGCATGAATATTGATGAGTACACCCGCGTGGAAGGCATGCCCGTGGGTTACATGCAGTTTGTCGAGATTGCGCGTGAAATCGACAAGACCGGCATCAAGCTCCTTGTGTTCGACGAGCCCACCGCCGTTCTGACCGAGAGTGAAGCCACGCAGCTGGTGTCCGTCATGAAGCAGATTGCGGCCACCGGTATCGCCATCATTTTTATCACCCATCGTCTGGATGAGGTCATGGCGGCGGCGGACTCCATCACCATCCTGCGTGACGGTAAGCTGGCCGCCAAGCGCGAGAAGAAGGACACCAGCATCCTGGAGCTGGCCGAGCTGATGATTGGACGCAAGGGCGAAGCCATGGTGTCCGTCGAGCCCCGCGAGGTTCCCAAGGGCAATGTGGCGCTTTCCGTGCGCGACCTGTATGTGGATATGCCCGGCGAGGAAGTCCGCGGCGTTTCCTTTGATGTGCATGAGGGCGAGATCCTGGGCATCGGCGGTCTGGCCGGCCAGGGCAAGCTGGGCATCCCCAACGGCGTGATGAGCCTGTACTCCTCCGCCGGCAAGGTCCAGGTATTCGGCGAGGAGCTTAAGCTGGGCAATGCGTCCGATGCGCTGAAGGCAGGCATTGCTATGGTGTCCGAGGATCGCAAGGGCGTGGGTCTGCTGCTGGATCAGTCTATTGAGGATAACATCGTCTTCACGGCCATGCAGATCAAGGGCGAGTTCCTGAACAAGTACGGCCCCATTACCCTCAAATCCTCCAAGGCCATCCGTCAGCAGGCGAATCAGATGATCAAGGATCTGGATATCCGCTGCTTTGGCCCGACGCAGCATTCCGGCACGCTGTCCGGCGGCAACCAGCAGAAGGTTTGTATTGCCCGCGCATTGACGATGAAGCCGCGCTTCCTGTTCGTTTCCGAGCCCACCCGCGGCATTGACATCGGTGCGAAGAAGCTGGTGCTGGAGACCCTCGTCAAGCTCAACCGTGAACAGGGCATGACCATTGTTATGGTATCCTCCGAGCTGCAGGAGCTGCGCAGCATTTCCGACCGCATTATGATCGTTTCGGAAGGTAAGCTGGTGGACGTGCTGCCGCCGGACGCCTCTGACGCGGACTTCGGTCTGGCCATGAGCGGCATCAAACCCGGCGAGCACAAGAAGGGAGGCGACGCACAGTGACGAAGAACAAGATTCAACGCGTGATTGCCATTGTGCTGGTGATCGCCTCCGTGGTGCTGGCGGTGCTGGGCGCGGTGAACCTGCCCAAGCGCGATGCGCAGGAGGGCAAGGATATCATTGAGGCGCTGCGAATCCGTACGCTGCTCAATGCCACCGGCGACGGCGTGGTAGAGAGCTACGTGGCCATCGCCAAGAAGGAAGCGCAGGCAGCGGCCAAAGCAGCCGGCGGCGGCATGAAGGCCATCCGCGCGGCAGTTGCCAAGGCTGAGGAAGAAACCCGCGCAAAGTATGAAAACACGACCACCGATTACAGCACCCTTGACACAGCGGCGCTGGAGGATGCGGTGGCTGCCTATGCCGCACAGCTGGAGCCCTATTATGCGGTGACCGTTGCTGCGGAGGAGGCTTACATCGCCGAGCATCTTGCCGAGGCCGAGGCCAAGGCAGAGGCAGAGCGTCAGGCGAAGATCGACGCTGGACAGGAGGTAGGCGAGGAGGAAAAGGTTGAGGTCGATATGTCCGGCTTCGTGGCGACGGAGGAAATGACCGCGCTGCTGGCCAAGGCGGACGAGGCCTTCAACGGTGTGGGTGAGGCCCTCAAGGGGATCTATCCCGTGCTGGACGACAGCGCCCTTGCGACTCTGAAGGATACCATTTCCAGTGTTGTGTTCCAGCGCGGAGACAGCTTTACCGTGCAGTATGACCGCTATGTGGCGGCAGGCAGCGGCAGCGCTGTTGCAAACGGCACATCCGCATTCCTGATCCGCTATGCGGACGACCTGCTCTACGGTGCGCTGGCGCTGGTGGTAGCGGCGGCTGTGGTGCTGTTCTACGAGCTGCTGTGCAAGAAGCTGGGCATCCCGCGTATCATCATCGGTCTGTTCTTCATTCTGCTGTGCTTCATGAGCCTGTGGTATGATCTGGACCTGTCCACGCTGCTGTCCAACTCCCTGGTGCGCATGGGCATGAACTCCATCATGGTGCTGGCTATGGTGCCGGGCATCCAGTGCGGCATCAGCCTGAATCTGGGTCTGCCCATTGGTCTGGTTGCCGGTCTGATCGGCGGTCTGGTGACGATTGAGCTGGGCGTTCCCGGTGCGTGGGGCTTCCTGCTGGCGATCGTGGTGGGCGTCATCATCGCGGCGGTGGCGGGCTGGCTGTATGCACAGCTGCTCAATCGCCTCAAGGGCGAGGAGATGTCCGTGACGACCTACGTGGGCTTCTCCATTGTGTCGCTGATGTGTATTGCCTGGCTGGTACTGCCCTTCACGAGTCTGAAGCTGCGCTGGCCCATGGGTACCGGATTGCGCAATACCATCGGTCTGGACTCTACCAACTTCAAGCACATTCTGGATGATTTCCTGGCCTTCGATATCGGAAGCTTCACGGTGCCGACGGGCCTGATGCTGTTCATGCTGCTGTGCTGCTTCATTGTGTGGCTTTTCACCCGCTCCAAGACGGGCGTAGCCATGCAGGCGGTCGGCAACAATCCCCGTTTCGCAGAAGCGACGGGTATCAATGTTGATAAGATGCGCGTCATTGGTACTGTGCTGTCCACGGTGCTGGGCGCGGTGGGTATTCTGGTGTACTCCCAGAGCTACGGCTTCATGCAGCTGTACACGGCTCCCCGTCAGATGGGCTTCATCGCGGCCTCTGCGATCCTCATCGGCGGCGCGTCCACGTCCCGCTGCAAGATCAGCCATGTGCTGATCGGTACGTTCCTGTTCCAGGGCGTGCTGACGCTGGGTATGCCGGTGGCGAACGTGCTCGTTCCCGGCTCCACCATTTCTGAAACGCTGCGCATCCTGATCTCTAACGGCATCATCCTGTATGCCCTGACCAAGTCCGGAGGTGATTCGCGTGCGTAAGATCGACTGGCGCAGCATACTGCGCAACAATGCGGTGACGGTTATGTTCGTCGCGCTGTGCGTGCTTTGCCTGGCGTACAGCGGACAATCCCTGTCCTTCGTGATGTACGAGCTGTTCGGCCGCCTGAGCCGCAATGCCTTCATTGTGCTGGCGCTGATCATCCCGATCGTCGCAGGCATGGGCATCAACTTTGCCATCACCATCGGCGCAATGGCGGCGCAGATTGCCGTGCTGTGGGTGATTGAATGGGGCATCAGCGGACTGCCGGGCATGGCGCTGGCTGCGCTGATGACTGTGCCGCTGGCTGCGTTCTTTGGCTTCCTGATTGGCAAGCTTCTGAACAAGATGAAGGGTCAGGAAATGATCGGCGGTCTGATTCTGGGCTACTTTGCCAATGGCCTCTATCAGCTGCTGTTCCTCTTCATCTTCGGCAACCTCATTCCTCTGAATGCCCCGGGCCTTGTCATCAAGGGCTCCACGGGCGTGGCGAACACCATTGACCTGTCCACCACGCGTGGCTTCAAGTATGCATTGGACGGCCTGTGGCAGGTATCCTTTGCGGATGCGGCTCTGGTGATGCTGGTTGCGCTGCTGATTGCGCTGGCGCTCCGCCTGGTGGTGAAGAAGAACGCGGTGATCCGCGTGAGCTGCAGCGTTCTGCTGACGTTTGCTGCCTGTCTGGTGAGCGCAATTGCGCCCCAGCTTGGTCTGACGCTTCCCATGGCAATTGTTTCCGGTGTGATCCTGCTGATGTTTACCATCATGCTGGGCGGAGCGGATTTCAAGCTGCAGAAGCCGCTGATCTATCTGGGGGTGCTGGCAGTCTGTACGGCGATTGTGCGCATTCCGGCGGTTGCAAGCCTGTTTGCCATGGTCAAGGTCCCCATGGCGACCTTCATGGTGGTGGGCGTGCTCTGCCTGTTCAACACGGCGCTGCTCAAGACACGTATCGGCCAGCAGTTCCGCGCAGTCGGCCAGAACCGTACGGTTGCCAATGCTTCGGGCATCAATGTGGATAAGGTGCGCGTGATTGCCATCATGATCTCCACCGTGCTCGCAGGCTGGGGCCAGCTGATCTTTGTGCAGAACATGGGCTCCTTCCAGACCTATGGCGCGCACGAGCAGGTTGGTCTGTATGCCGGCGCAGCGATTCTGGTGGGCGGCGCGTCCATCCGCAAAGCGACCAATGGCCAGGCGCTGCTGGGCTGTATCCTGTTCCACCTGCTGTTTATTGTGGCGCCCAATGCAGGCAAGAACCTGTTCGGCGACGCGGCAATCGGCGAGTACTTCCGCGTGTTCATCTCCTACGGCGTTATTGCGCTGGCACTGGTGATGCATGCATGGAGCGGCGTGCAAAAGAAGAAAAAGGCAGACGAGGCTCTCAAGAGCTGAGACTGACGCAAGTCCTCCGACACCTCCCAGAGAACTTTTTGACAAACTGGCCCGTCCTGTTCCCTTTAGGGGCAGGGCGGGTTTTTCTGCTTGACTTTGCATGAATTCACGTTACAATAGGGGGGAGTACAACTTGATGTGACAGGAGCATCCGGATATGCGAAAGTTCATGCGTAAGTTTATCGGTGACAAGGCCTTTTACCGTACGGTGCTGATTATCCTGCTGCCGCTGGTGGTGCAGCAGGGCTTCACCTCCTTTGTGAACATGCTGGATACGCTGATGGTGGGATCGCTGGGCGAAGAAAGCTTCAGCGCGGTTGGCGTGGTGAATCAGATCCTGATGGTTTTTAACCTGACGATCTTCGGCGGACTCTCGGGCGTGTCAATCTTCGGCTCGCAGTTTGCAGGCAAGAATGATGTGGAGGGTATGCGTCAGGCCTTCCGGACGAAAATGTACTTCGGTACGGCAGTGCTGGTGATCGGTATCAGCGTGCTGCTGCTTAAGGGTGAGAGCTTCGTCCGGATCTTCATGGCCAGCGAGGTCGATCCGGCCCGTGCTGCCTTTGCACTGCAGGAGGGCTGTGATTATCTTCGCGTCATGCTCTGGGGTCTGCCGCCCTTCGTGCTGGTGCAGTGCTATGCAGGCTCAATGCGTGAGACGGGGCGCACAGTGGCCATTATGGTGGCCAGCATCATCGCCATCCTGACGAACCTTGTGCTTAATTTCCTGCTGATCTATCCTGTGCGGGAGATGACGGTGCTGGGGCAGAGCTTCATGATGTGGGGCGCAGGCATGGGCGTGCGCGGCGCAGCGGCGGCAACGGTTGCGTCACGCTTTGTGGAAATGTGCGTTGTGGCTGTCTATGCGCATATGAACGCGCACCGCTACACCTTCCTCAAGGGTGTGTATCGCAGCGGCCATGTATCCATGTCCCTGATCCAGAAGGTCGCAGTTACCGGCACGCCGCTGCTGCTTAACGAGGTGCTGTGGTCCCTGGGCATGACGTTCATCAACCAGTGCTACTCCACGCGCGGCATGACGGCTCTTGCGGCGCTGAACATCACCAGCACGGCCTGGAATCTGTTCTGCATCATCATGTTTGCGATGGGCAACGCGGTGTCCATCATGGTTGGACAGTACCTTGGCCGCGGCGACAAGCGGGGCGCACGGGATGTGGACACGAAGCTGCTGTTCATCACCGTGGTAAGCCATCTTGCGCTGGGCGGTCTGCTGGCGCTGTTTGCCGGGGTGATTCCCCACTGGTTTGCGGTTACGGAGGAAGCACGGACGCTGGCCAGCAGGACGCTTGTGATTGCGGGCATGTCTCTGCCCATCCACGCCTTCCTTCACGCGACATATTTCACCATCCGTTCCGGCGGGAAGACATTGATTACCTTCCTCTTTGACAGCGTATATACATGGTGTGTGCCGGCGGTGCTGGCGTATTGCCTGAGCCGCTTTACCGGAATGGACGTGGTGTCAATGTATTTCTGCATCCAGTTTATCGACGTGGTAAAGCTGATCATCGGCCTGGTGATGCTGCGCAGCGATTTCTGGGCGAACAATGTGGTGGATGACGCTGTGTAAGACTCCCGAGACCTTCTGCGAAAGCGTGCGAGGACGGCTGTCTGTATGATTGAAAGGCGTGTGATGGTTATTCGCTGCGTTCCATACAAATACCGTCATATCCCCATTGGCGGGGGCGGCTACGTAACAGGCTTCTTCTTTTCGCACGGCGCATCACCCGCCCTGTACTGCCGCACGGATATCGGAGGCATGTATCGATACGACGCCGGGAAGGAGCGCTGGGTTTCCCTGATTGATCATGTGTCCCACGATGATCTGCGCGAAACCTGTCCCATCTCTGCTGCGCTGGATGAGTCCCGTCCGGGGAGGCTGTATATCGCCGGCGGCTTGCGGGATCCGGGTTCGCACGGATTGCTGACCATTTCTGATGACTGCGGCGAAACTTTCCGGCGGCACGAGCTGCCCTTCTTTGTGCACGGGAATCTCCATGGGCGCGGCGCGGGCGAGCGGCTGATATGCCGTCCTCCCCGTGACGGCGGAACGCATCTGTGGTTTGCGACGCAGGCGGACGGCCTGTGGCATTCGACGGATGAAGGCGTATCATGGCGCCACGTGGACAGCTTCCCGGAGACGGCATGCACCTTTGTGTACCACAGGGAGGGGTTGCTGCTTGTCGGCACGGAGGGAATCGCCTGCCGCTGCGGTGATCAGCGCGGCCCAAGCCTGTACGCTTCCTATGACGGCGGCATGAGCTTCGAGCCTGTCCGGCAGATCGAATATACGCCGGTGGAGGGCAGCAGGCTGCATGGTCTTGTAGCGCAGCGGTGCGCCTGCGACGGCAGGTATCTGTATGTCAGCTTTTCAGCAAACGGTCCCCGGAGCCAGAATGTGGAGCGCGGCTACACCTGCGACAGCGGCGATTGTGCATGCGGCCGCATTGCCCGGTATGCACTGGAGAGCGGCCGGCCAGCTGAGCCGGTGGATATCACCCCGGAAAAGGGGCCGTGGGGCTATTCTGCCGTCGATGTGCATGCGGGGGCAGGCTTGCTCATCACCGCAACGATCAGCCGCCGGGACGGCGATGCGGTGTACCTCTCCCGGGATCAGGGCCGAACGTGGAGGAAGATTCTCCACCGCCTTGATGTGGGTGAAATGCGTTTCCGGCTGCCCTATATGCGGCCCTGCTGCAACGGCGGCGAGAACCTGATCCACTGGCTGACCGATGTCAAAATCGATCCCCATGATGCGGACAGGGCATGGTTCAACACAGGCACAGGCGTGTTCCGCACAGGCAACCTGCGGGCAGAAACGGTCGTCTGGGAGGATTGGTGCGACGGTATGGAGGAAACGGTGCACATCGGCGTATATGCGCCGCCCTCCGGCCGCGTGCAGGTGCTGGACATGATTGGTGATCTGGGCGGCTTTGCCTTCACTGACGTGGACATGCACTGTGACAATTCCTTTGCAGACGGCGAGGGAAACCGCTGGATTACCTGCCTGAACTGCGACTGGCAGGACAGCGATCCAGCGCATATCATCGTGACTGCCCGCGGCAACTGGAAGGGGAAAACAAAGGGCGGGCTGATCGTTTCCCACGATGGTGCGCAGACCTGGCGGCGCATCGGTATACCCATGGGCCTGTCCGGGGAGCTGGATGAGCTGCTGCGGCGCATTTCGGGCGTCAACATCAATGCGGGCTGGGCGGCGATGAGCGCCGACGGCAGCACCTATGTCTGGGCGGTGGCGGAGAAAATCCGCCTGCATGCCCGGAATGTGATCGTATCCCACGACGGCGGCTGCACCTTCCGACGCAGCTGTGTCTTAGACGCTGACGGGCGTCCTGCGGCCGGGTTGATGAAGCCCCTTGCTGACCGCTTGCTGCCGCATGTGTTCTACGGCTTTGGCGAGGAGGGGCAAATGTATGTCAGCACGGACGGAGGCGATACCTTCCGTCAGCGTCCGGCGCCCGAGGGCTTCCCGCAGGTGAATTTCGGCCTTGTGGACTGCGCAGACAGGACAGAGATCCGCGTTGCGCCATCCATGGAGCCGGATGGGCAAAGCGTCAGCAGGCTGTATATCGCCACGGGCGAGGGCTTGTGGAAGCTGCAATACGACTATGCTGCGGACTGCTTTGCCGGCAGACGCCTGACAAAAGCGGCAGATGCGGCATTCTGCGTGGGACTCGGCGTGGGTCGCCCCGGCGGCAGCTACGCGGAGGAACCGAAGGCAATCTATTTCAACGGCGTGCTGGACGGCGTCTACGGCTTCTACCGTACCCTTGACGAAGGCGCGTCCTTTGAGCGGATCAACGATGAAAGGCAAATGTACGGACGCATGCACTCGATCGACGGGGACAAGCGCATTTTCGGGCGTTTCTACCTTGCCACAGGATCGAGCGGACTGCTGTACGGAGAGATGGAGGAACAAAACGATGCGTATTGAACAAAACGGCAACCGGCTGATCATTTACAGTGGCGCTTCTCAGGTCTGGATTGATCCCTGGGGGCCTGACAGCGTCCGTGTCCGCATGACCTGCGAGCCGGAGATGGATGGTCATGACTGGGCGCTCACGGAGGAAATGCCCGCCGTCACGCCCGTAATCACCTTCGAGGAGATTGACGTGACCGATCCGTGGTACAAGACCGAGGAGTTTTCGCATTATCATCAAAAGGCGGTGCAGGCGCAGCTGGTCAACGGCAAGCTGACCGTCCGGGTGTCCCATGAGGGATGGCTGTCCTTCTACAACCAGAAGGGCGAGCTGCTCACGCAGGAATACTGGCGCAACCGCAACCGCATCAACCGTTACTGCGTGCCTCTGCGTGTGGACGCACGGGAGCTGAAGCCTGTTCCCGGCGGCACGGATTATAGCCTTGCCGCTCGTTTCGAGGCCTTCGACGACGAGATGATCTTCGGTATGGGCCAGTATCAGGATCGCCATCTGAACAAGAAGGGCGCGGTGCTGGAGCTTTGCCACCGCAACTCACAGGCCAGCGTGCCCTTCTATGTATCCAGCAGGGGCTACGGCTTCCTGTGGAATAATCCGGCCATCGGCACGGCGACATTTGGCACCAACCGCACCGAATGGACGGCCTGCTCTACCAAAAAGCTGGATTACTTCATCACCTGCGGCGACACCCCGGCGGAAATCGAGCGTAATTATTCCGCGGCTGCGGGTCGCACGCCCATGATGCCCGAATATGGTCTGGGCTATTGGCAGTGCAAGCTCCGCTATCGCACGCAGGACGAACTGATGGCTGTTGCCCGCAAGCATAAGAGCCTCGGGCTGCCGCTGGATGTGATCGTCATTGACTTCTTTCACTGGACGCTGCAGGGCGACTTCAGGTTTGAACCGCTGGACTGGCCTGATCCTGAAGGGATGGTGAAGGAGCTGCGGGAAATGGGCATTGAGCCGGTCGTGTCCGTGTGGCCGACGATTGACGAGCGCAGCCGCAACTTTGGCGAAATGGCAGACAAGGGCTACCTTGTTCGTGCAGACCGCGGCAATGGCATTCACATGACGTGGATGGGCAATACCACCTTCTACGATGCGACCCACCCCGGTGCACAGAAGTTCGTCTGGGAAAAGTGCCGCGAGAATTACTATACCAAGGGTATCCGGTGCTTCTGGCTGGATGAAGCGGAGCCAGAGTACGGTCCCTATGATTTCGACAACTACCGCTACTGGGCCGGCCCGGCGCTGCAGTGCACCAATACCTACCCTGTGGGCTATGCCAAGGGCTTCTACGATGGCCTGATTGCCGAGGGTGAGAAGGATGTCATGTCCCTTGTGCGCTGTGCATGGGCGGGCAGCCAGAAGTACGCCGTGCTGACATGGTCGGGCGATATTCATTCCTCCTTCCGGGCGATGCAGGAGCAGCTGCAGGCAGGCCTGTCGATGTCTATGGCGGGTATCCCGTGGTGGACGAGCGACATCGGCGGCTTCCTCGGCGGCGACATCAGCGATCCGGCCTTCAAGGAGCTGCTTCTGCGCTGGTTTGCGTGGGGCTGCTTCTGCCCGGTGTTCCGCATGCATGGCGAGCGCAGCCCGTGGCATGAGCGTGAGCAGGAATTCCGCAACGGTGTGCGTCAGCTCACCTCGGGTCAGGACAATGAGGTGTGGAGCTTCGGCGAGGAGAATTATCCCATCCTGACGAAGTACCTGTTCATCCGCGAGCGCCTGCGTCCCTACACCCGTCAGCTCATGCAGGACGCCCATGAGACCGGTGCGCCCGTCATGCGCCCGCTGTTCTATGATTTCCCGGCGGATGGGCAGGCATGGAAGGTTGAGGACTGCTACATGTTTGGTCCTGATCTGCTGATTGCGCCTGTCATGGAGGCTGGTGCGGCGGAGCGCCGGATCTATCTGCCCGCAGGCTGCACGTGGAAGGACGCGTACACCGGCAAGCTGTACGAGGGCGGTCAGATGGTCACCGTGCCTGCGCCGATTGACGTCATCCCTGTGATGATCCGTGACGGCAAGGATTACCCCATCTACACGCAGGAGTGACGCAGGCGGCCCATCCGAAGCTGTGCTGTGCCTGCATGCTGGGGATTTTCGCTGTGCGCAGGCAGAATGGAAGCGGTCAGATGGATGATTGATGCCTGACTAAACCACGGGGAGGGGTCCGGCTGATGAATGAATTGGTTCAGCTCGCGTACGAAATTGCTCAGCGTGCCCATGCCAGGCAGGTTGACAAGGCCGGCATGCCTTACATCGGACATATTGAGCGTGTAGCAGCCCGCGTGGTCTCCGACGATGCGAAATGTGTCGCGTATCTGCATGACGTACTGGAGGATACGGACGTGCTGCCGGAAACGGAGATGCGCCGTATCTTCGGCGACCGCATCGCTGACGGCGTTTTGTCGGTGACAAGGCGCGGGGACGAGGGATATGAAGCCTTCGTTCGCCGGGCAGGGGCGAATCCACTGGGCCGGGAGGTCAAGATCGCCGACCTGATCGATAACAGCAGCCTGTCACGCCTGCCGGTAGTTACGCTTCAGGATGTGCTGAGGCAGCGCAAATACAATGATGCGCTGATGTACCTGTTGAATCTGTGACACGTAAAAAAGGAGAGCGGCCATGCTCTCCTTTTTTGATGCGGTTATTTGAGAATTTTAACAAGCACCCACTGCTGCAGTCCCTTTGGCAGGGCATTGAGCAGGAGCAGCAGGGGATTGCGGTTAAGGTTATACACGGGCCGGGGCCTGCGGCTGGTCAACGCACGGTACACGTTGTCAGCAACCTTCTCGGGCGGGATGGAACGGGATTCCACGCCGTCCACGATGCGGCGGAAACGGGCGGCATTCACCCGGTAGTGCACAGTGTTCCCACAGAATCGGTCGAGTGCGCGGGTGGAATCGCCCAGCAGAGGTGTTTGGACAGCGCCGGGACGTATGACACTCACTGTGATATCCCGCAGCGCCAGCTCCGTCCGCAGAGAGGAAGCGACGCCCTCAAGGGCCTTCTTCGTCACAGCATATACGCCCGTAAAGGGCAGGGGATGGAGCGGCGCGAGCTCGCTGGTGATAAAGATGATGCGGCTGCCCGGTTCCATCATCGGTGTGAACAGTCGGTTCACATGGCAGGCCGCGAACACATTCACCTCAAAGATGCGGCGGAACCGCTCGTCGTCCATCTCGACCAGGGAATCAAGGTCGTATATGCCTGCGGCGTGGACAATTGCATCCAGACGGGTCTGATGTTCCTGCAGCCACGCCAGCGCAGTTGACGTGCCTGTCTCTGAGCGCAGATCGCACACGAAGGAGGAAACATCCGGCAGGTCAAGCGGCTTCACATCCAGCGCATACACGCGAAAACCATGCTCCGTCAGCTGGCGGCAGATCGCGCTGCCCATGCCGCCGGATGCGCCGGTGACCAGAATGGTTTTCATCGCGATCGTCTCCTTGCGAGGAAGGTCTGCAAGCGTTACAGCAGCGTAATCCGGGCTTCGCGGAACTTGCGCTGGGTATCCTGGTCCCAGATGGAGGACTGTACCTCGCCGATGTGGGCCTTGCCCAGCAGCAGCATACAAAGACGGCTCTGGCCGATACCGCCGCCGATGGTCAGGGGCAGCTCGCCGTCCAGAAGCATCTTGTGATAGGTCAGCGTACGGCGGTGGTCGCAGTTTGCAAGCGTCAGCTGGCGGTCAAGGGTCTCGGCGTCCACACGGATGCCCATGCTGGAAAGCTCAATGGCGCAGTTGAGCATCGGGCACCAGTAGAGCAGATCGCCGTTGAGTGTCCAGTCGTCGTAGTCAGGGGCGCGGCCGTCGTGGGGCTTGCCGTTGGACAGCTTATGGCCGATCTGCATCAGGAACGTGACGGGGTGCTCCTTGACGAAGAGGTTCTCGCGCTCTTTGGCGGTCTTGTCGGGATAGAGGGCCAGCAGTTCCTCGGAGGTGATGAAGGTCACATCCTCGGGCAGCTGGGTCTGCAGCTTGGGATAGCGGCCGTTGACCACCAGACTTGCCTCCCAGATGCAGCGGACGATGTCGCGGACAGTATCCTTGAGGGTCTGCATGGTGCGCATGTCGCGGGTGATGACCTTTTCCCAGTCCCACTGATCGACGTAGATGGAGTGGAGATTGTCCAGCTCCTCATCGCGGCGGATGGCGTTCATGTCGGTATAGATACCCTTGCCGGGCCAGATGTCATAACGATAAAGGGCCATGCGCTTCCACTTGGCCAGGGAGTGAACGACTGCCGCATCCACGCCCGCTGCCGGGATATCGAAGGAGACGGGGCGCTCAACGCCGTTCAGGTCATCATTCAGACCGCTGGAGGGCTCGACGAACAGCGGCGCAGACACGCGCTTGAGATTCAGCGCCTGTGCGAGACGATCCTGAAAGGTACGTTTGATCAGGCTGATGGCAGCCTGCGTTTCATACAAAGACAGCTTGGGCTCATAGCCCGCAGGAATAAAGGTCTTGCTCATGGAAAACGCCTCCTTGCGGAAGATTACGATTTATCATAGCACATCATGCGGCGGAAGGGAAGTTTTCTGTTTGTATTTTCACCATGTCCGCCAGTCGCCGTGCAGCTCGACGCGTTGGTTGGCTGCATCCATGCGGTAGGTACGGATCAGCGGCTCCGCTTCTGTGGGGCTGTCCCAGCGGTCGGCAGGGCAAAGGAGCACATGAGGCTGGCGGGTCAGGATATGCTGTACCCAGTCCTGTATGCTGTCCAGCGGCTGGTCAAGCGCCACGCCGTAGAGCGCGGAATCCTCATGGGAACGGTGATTGTCGCTGCCGGTGATGGTGTAGAGCTGATGCTGTCTGGCGTAGTGGGCAGCATAGACGTCCTGCGCGGGGGTGTTGCCCGCATTGGCGATTTCTACGCCGTCAGCAAAGCGGTCGCCAAGGTGGATGGCCTGAATGTAGCCGCGCATGCGGAACGGATGCGCCTGAATGACGCAGCCGCCTGCCGCGTGGACGGCTTCGTACTGATCCTTGCGGGACCAGTGCTCCATCTCCGGGTGGTCGAGCATGAATTGCTTGTCCAGCCCGTAGACGAGGTAATCGTCGCCGTCGAAGGACTCCTCCCAGCCGAAGAAAACATCCAGACCGACCTTTTGCCCTTCGTTCCATGCGTCCTCAAAGCCGGAGCAAAACCAATGAATGCGTTCGCGCCATGGAAGCTCCCGCGGGACGGCTGTGTTTCCGCCGAAAAAATGGTCGGTCACGAAAATGCCCTGGTAACCGGCAGACTTGTAATAACGGGCATGTTCAGCGCCGGTGGATACGCCGCAGGCGCTGCCCTGACAGGTATGCAGATGGGTTTCGTAGCGGTAGGACATGGGTGTACCTCCTGCTGAATCAATGACATTCACAGGATGAAGCATTCGTCATATTTGGTTCGTTTTCCTGCAAAACCGGTTTGAAATGAAATAAAACATGACGAAAATGTTACAAAATGTGATTGACAAAATGGAAATATTACGGTATGATGACTTTAACGAGAAACACACAGGAGGTCCTCCTACATGAAGAGCCGGAATGCAGCCCTGCTGATCAGTCTTTGTCTGCTGGCGTACATGGGCCTGTGTGCCTATATTCAGTGGCGCTGGGATGCGGAATGTCTCTATGCCACTGCCCGAGCGACGCAGGTATATACTCCCGGCACGGCGGATGACATTGCCATTACGCTGCCGGCGGGCACGCCCTGCCGGGCGGAGGAAACCGTCGGAGATTCGTGGCAGGCCATCGAATATATGGTCAGCGGCGAAACCCGCATGGGAATGGTACGCGCCGGATCGCTGGTGAAGAATCAGCCATAAACGGACAATAGCGGCAAAAACTTGACAATGTGGCCGGGCCCTGCTATCATCTTGATAGTGAATGATGAGATGAAAGGGGCGGTCGCATGACCGGTTGGATCATTGCCGGAGCGGCGGCAGCGCTGGCAGTGCTGGGGATGGTGCTGCGCCGGCTGAAGCGGAGGCACCGCAGGGAAGAGGTGCTGATGGCCCGCGTGCGTACGTCGGCGATGTATTCCCGACTGTATCCTGTGCTGGAAAAGTGCAACCAATGCTGTATTGAACGGGTGCTTATCCGGCCGGAGGAGGTGCGGATCGTGCTGTATAAGCCGATGAACCGCACATTCCGGTTTATCTTCGAGGCATATGGCCTTGATCCGGTGGATCAGCCTCCTGCGCTGCAGGCGCTGGCTCAGGCCATCTCTCTGGATGTCGAGTGCCTTGGGGACACCGGCAAGTATTATTTCAGCATCCATACGGCGCCCAGGGACGGCGGCGGCAGCTACCGCTGGTATGAATATGTTGTGCAGCCTGATTATAAGGATCAAATGCTGCGGGCATGGTACGATCATTCCGAGCCGGATGAGGGAATCATCAGCTGAGGGAATTTCGCCGTGCAAGGCAGGACTTCGCCTGTCTGTGGCGAATCCTTCATGAAGAGGTTTACCGAATCTGACAAAATTGGAGGAATACACCGATGAACATCCTGTCTGTATACGATGAGGCGTTCCGTCCCTATGGCCGCGTGGTGGAGGGTTATCCTGTGGAGGGCATCCTGAAGGCGCTGGCTGAAACTCCCTGCACTGACGCGGTGGTTTACGAGCCCCGCATTGAGGCGCTGCATCAGGCAGAAAACGCCGAGACCATCGGCGAGGCACTCTACGGCGGCATGCCCTTCCAGTTCGGCTTCTGCAACGGCGTAAACACCAAGCTGAACTGCCTGGAATTCCACCGCGATTCCGAGTTCAACCTTGGCACGGAGGACTTCATCCTGCTGGTTGCCAAGCAGGGCGATATTGTGGACGGCGTACTGGATACCTCGAAGGTCGTGGCTTTCAAGGCTCCCGCAGGCGTCATGGTGGAGTGCTATGCGACCACTCTGCACTATGCTCCCTGCTCTGCCAAGCTGGGACAGGGCTTCCGCGTCCTGATTGCCCTGCCGGACAAGACCAACACCGATTACCGTCCCGAGGGCGGCGCAAACACCATGGACAAGATGCTCTGGGCGCGCAACAAGTGGCTGCTGGCCCATCCGGAATCCAGTGAGGCTGCACAGGGCGCGGTTGTGGCTCTCACGGGCGAGAACATCGACATTGCCAAGGATATCTGAGCCAATATATCATACATGCAGGGCTGACCGGGCAGGTCAGCTCTGTTTTTGACTTGCTTTTTCTACGATTTAGCTGTATTATATAAGTTGAGACAATGTATGCATTGGAGGGTGAAGGCATGCCGGTGAAGCAGCAGCGGCGCGTGTCTGCAGTGTTGGGCGCGCTCGTGCTGAGTGTGGTGCTGCCGCATATGCTGGGAAGCTGGTATACGGTGCTGGCGGTGGCGGCGCTGCCGCTGCTGATGGCTATCGCGGCCTCCATGGAGCTGCAAATCGCCGGGGTGGTCTGCGCGGCGGGACTTGCGCTGATGGCGCTGCCCTTCACGGCGGAGTCCCTGGCGCTGCCGATGTGGCTGGCTGTTCCTGTTGGGCTGTGGCTGGTGGTGAATGCGGTATATGTCCTGCTGGCTTCCAGGCTCCGGGGAAGGGGTATGCTCCTGTACTGGGGCGGGGCGTGCGCGGCAGTGCTGCTGACAACGCTGGCGCTGGCAGGCGGCAGGTATCATGGGCAGATTATCGACGGTCTGGCGTCTTCACTGTGCGCGAGGATCGAGGGACTGCCGGTGCTTGAAAAGCCACGGGTGCTGCTGATGCTCTATCAGGCGGGATTTGCACGGCTTGAAACGGAAACGGCGCAGATGCTGACCCTTGGTGTGAAGCTGGCGGGCGTGCTGGGTATATCGCCGGAGATTCAGCTGCAGCTCATCAACAGCTTCTGCACGACGGTGGAGCAGCTGCTTCCCTCGCTGCTGCCGGAAATCATGGTGCAGTGGGCAATGCTGACGGTGCTGCTGACAGCTTTCGCTGGCGATGAAACGCTGCGCTGGCAGACCGGCAGAGGCCGTCTTCCAAGGCTGAGCCAGTGGTACATGCCCGTGCAGACTGGCAGGATGATGCTGGTCATCATGCTGCTGGGTGTGGTGCAGCTGCTGACGAGAAGCATCCCGATTGCACAGACGGCGATCATGTGCCGCACGCTGGGCTACTGGGCCTTTGCGGTGCAGGGTGCGGCGTGTCTAATGTTCATGCTGCAGAGACAGCAAGCGTCAAGGATGCGATGCACGCTGACGCTGGTGCTGGGACTGCTGATCGCACCATTTGTGCTGATGCTGATCGGTCTCTACGATCAGTTTGCCGACCCGCGGAAGCTGCGGGAGGACAATGCGGCTGACGATGAAGAATAAGAAGGATTCCAAGGAGGATATGAACAATGAAGGTTATTTTGCTCAAGGATGTCAAGGGCGTCGGTAAGAAGGATCAGGTGGTGAACGCTGCGGACGGTTATGCCCGCAACTTCCTCTTTCCCCAGAAGCTGGCGGTGGAAGCCACTGCCGGCGCGATGAAGGGTATCGAAAAGATGCGCAAGGCTGAGGCTGACCGCGAAGCGGAGCGTCGTGCCAACGCCATGGAAACCGCTAACGGCCTGCGCGGCAAGGTCATCAACATGCAGGTCAAGTGCGGCGCTCAGGGTCGTCTTTACGGCTCCATCACCAGCGCGGAGATCGCTGCGGAGCTCAAGAAGCAGCATGGCGTGGAGATTGACAAGCGCGATATCAAGTGCGAGAACATCCGCGCTGTGGGCGATGTGGAGATCGAGGCCCGCATTTACAAGGACATCAACGTGAAGATGGTAGTTCACGTGGAAGCACTGGCGGTGAAGTAAGCCGCCAGCACAGCGTCGCGGCGCGCCTGTCGCGCGCCGTGCCCCCGCAAGGAAGGCGCCAGGACGGGGTACAAACAAAGGGAATCCAGAGGGGCTGTGTCCCTCTGACGGAGTATAGGGGCAGCGCCCCTGGGGAGGTGAGGGCTTTTGTCGGAATACAGGGGAGTGACGCCGCCTAACAGCGTCGAGGCGGAGCAGTCCGTGCTGGGTGCGATGCTGCAGGACGCCAATGCCGTGCTGCAGGCCGGTGAAGCCCTCCAGCCGGAAGATTTCTATCAGCCGCAGCATAAGGAGATATTCGACGCGATGATCAAGCTCCACCGGGAGCAAACGCCGGTGGACTTTATCACTGTGGACTCGGAGCTTTCCCGCCGCGGTACCCTGGAGGGCGTGGGCGGTACAGAGTATCTGCTGCGGCTGGTACAGTATGTGCCCACGACTGCTAACGTCAAGGCGTATATCAGCCTCGTGGCAGAGAAATCAACCCTGCGTAAGCTTATCCGCGCGTCGCAGGAGATCGCGCAGGAGTGCTACAGCCAGCAGAACCCTCTGCAGGAAACGCTGGGCCATGCGGAGAAGGCCATCTTTGATATCGTCATGAACCGCTCCTCCGGCGACAGCCTTGTGCATGTCAAGGAGGTGCTGTACAACACATATGCCAGCATCGAGGAACTGGCGAAGCTCAAGGGCCGGATTGCCGGTGTGCCGTCGGGCTTCACGGCGCTGGATCAGATGCTGACCGGCTTTCATGGCGGCGAGCTGATCATTCTGGGCGCGCGTCCCTCAATGGGCAAGACCTCGCTGGCGATGAACATGGCGGGGCATGCGGCGTTGTATGGCGGCAAGTCTGTGGCTGTGTTCACGCTGGAAATGCCCCGGGAACAGATTGCCCTGCGCCTTCTGTGCTCGGATGCAAAGGTGAATATGCAGCGCGTTCGTCAGGGTACGCTTACGGGCGACGACTGGATGCGTCTGGCCCGATCCATCGGCCCGATGTCCAATAGCCGCATTTTTATCGACGATACCGCAGGCATCACCCCCACGCAGCTGCGCTCGCGCTGCCGCCGCCTGATGATGGACAAGGGTCTTGACCTCATCGTGGTGGACTATCTGGGCCTGATGCATGCTGATGGAAAGACGGAAAGCCGCCAGCTGGAGGTTTCGGAAATCAGCCGTCAGCTCAAGGCCATCGCGCTGGAGCTGAAGATCCCGCTGATCGCCTGCGCGCAGTTGTCCCGTGCCAACGCGGCCCGCGAAAACAAGCGCCCTGCCCTGACGGACCTGCGCGATTCCGGCTCCATCGAACAGGACGCAGACGTGGTTATGTTCATCCACCGCGAAGGGTACTATGACCCCGACTGCGAGGAGAAGAACGTGGGCGAGATCATCGTGTCCAAGCAGAGAAATGGTCCGCTCGGCACGGTCAAGGTGGCATGGCTGAGCGAATTTGCAACCTATGCCAATCTGGCTCCGGAAGCCGGAGGCGGGAGCGGAGACGCGCCGTTCTAATCTACGATAAACGAGGATTATTCACATGGATATTTCTGTTTCCCTTCTTGAAACCAATATGCGCTTTGAGGGCTTCCTGCTGGTGCGCAGCGCTGATCAGCGTACGGGCAGCAACGGCGGCAAGTACCTGGATATGAACCTGACGGACCGCACGGGCGAAATCAACTGCAAGATGTGGGACGGAACGGCGGTGCCTCCGCAGTCCGGTACGGTCATCAAGGTGCGCGGCCTTGTGCAGGAGTACAACGGCCGCAAGCAGCTGCGCGTCGAGAAGATGCGCCCTGCCAATGATATGGACGCGTTTGATCTGTCCCGCCTTGTCCCCTGCGCGCCGGAAACGCCGGATGTGTACCGCCAGGAGATTGAAGCGACGATTGACCGCTTCGCATCGGAGGATCTGAAGAAGATCGTACGCGAGATGCTGCGTCTGGCAGGCGATGATATCGAGTGGTTCCCGGCGGCGCAGCGTCTGCATCATGCGGAACGCACGGGTCTGCTGCATCATACGACCAGCATGCTGCGCACGGCGGAGCACATCATTCAGGCGTATCCCTTCCTGCACGGTGATCTGCTGCGTGCGGGCGTGATCCTGCACGACCTGAGCAAGATCACAGAGATGAAGAGCGATACCCTCGGCAACGTCACCGACTATACCCGGGACGGCCTGCTGGTAGGCCATCTGGTGCGGGGTGTGGCGAAGCTGGCAGAGGCGGCCCGCAATGTGGGCGTCACGGGCGAGATCGTGGTGCTGCTGGAGCACATGATCATCAGCCATCACGGTATCCCGGAATACGGCAGTCCCAAGCCGCCTATGTTCCCCGAGGCTGAGGTGCTCAACTGGATCGATACCCTTGACGCGCGCATGAACGAGATGGAGGGCATCATGGCCCGCGTTCCGGCAGGCGCGTTCTCCGAGAAGATCTGGAGCCTGGACCGCCGGCTGTATCATCCGCATTACGATGAGGATGCTGAATAATTCTGCCACACTGATTCGTTATATGTGTGAACACGATCACGAATATCGGGAGGGAACGACGATGAAGAAAAGGTTGATTCTGGCTGTGACGATGCTCCTGTGCCTCGTGCTGCTGACGGCATGTCAGAGCAGCGAGCCGCAGCGCTTCAACGTGAAGTCCGCCAACACCGGCAGCACCGGCGGCACCGCGAATACCCAGAACCAGATGCAGAACAGTCAGACCGCGGCCAACGATGATGGATACGATCCTCTCGCGGAGGAGGATTCCTACGAGGGCGATGCGGATTATTGGGGCAACATGACGGCCGTTCCGCCTGCTGCGACCGCGACGCCTGCTCCCACCATCCGCAGCGAGTATGCCGGCGCGACGCCCGTGGTGATCGACCCGATCGACAAGCCTACGCCCACCCCTGTCCCGCCGCTGACCTTCACCTATCAGACCTATGACGCTGTCAACATTGGTCTGTCCTTCGAGGGCCCCACCGGCTGGACCACGGATGATACCAACGCGAATACCTTTATCATCCAGAATCCCAACGCTGCCATGGATTATCCCGCTACGATGACCATCCGTGCGGAAAAGGTGAGCAGTGCGTACACCAATTCCCAGCTCAAGTCCGTTGTCGAGGGCATGCTGGATGACATCGGCTCAGCGGGCTTTGACACGTATGATCAGTCCAGCACCGCCAGCCGCACGCTGCTGGGCAAAAACGGCATCTACGCCAACTATACCGGCACGCTGAATGACGGCCGGAAGATTGCGGGCCGCGTCCATGCTGCCTGTGTGGACAAGGTGCTGTATACCATCCACATTACCTATCCTTACGCCTATCGTGACACCTATATCGATCAGGTGTTCCACCACCTGCGCGATACCATCAAGATTACGCACTAAGAGGGAATGAATGTGATTTCCGAACGGGAGAAGCAGGCTGTCCGGCGATTTGCCGAGGGGTGCAACTGTGCGCAGGCTGTGCTGACGACCTATGCCGACGTGCTGGGTCTGACGCAGGAGCAGGCGGCAATGGTGTCCGTGGGATTTGGCGGCGGTATGGGCAGGCTGAGGGAGCATTGCGGCGCGTTTTCAGCCGCAGTGATGCTCTGCGGCGCGCTGGAGGGCCCCGAAGGCGCCCTGAAGGAGCATCGCCCCCAGACCTATGCAAGGGTCCAGGAAGTGCACCGACGCTTCATCCAGCGCAACGGCACCATTTCCTGCGCGGAGCTCCTGGGCCGTGCCAGGGGCCCTGAGGCTCCTGTGCCGGATGCGCGAACGCCGGAATACTACAAGAGCCGTCCCTGTGCGCGCATCATCCGCAGCGCCTGCAAGATCATTGATGAGATGCTTGAAGAAATGCAGCAGGAGAAAACTGAATGAATGCACTGATCCTTTCCACCCACACCGGCGGCGGACATGATGCGGCGGCATATGCCATCGAGGAAGCGCTGACCGAGCGGGGCGTGACGTGCAGGGTGATGGACTGTGTGGCCTTTGGCGGCGCATGGCTGTCCCGGTGCGTCTGCGGTACATATGTGAAATGGGTGCAGGTTGCGCCGCGAACCTTCGGCACGCTCTACGGCGGATGCAAGCATGTGAGCACCTCGCGCGTGAAATCGCCGGTTTATCTGTTCAATGCGGCATACGCCCATCGGATGCAGAAGATCCTGGAGGAATTCCATCCGGACATGATCATCTGCACGCATGTCTTTGCCGGACAGAGCGTGACGTCTTTGCGCCGCCGCGGCATGTACAACGGCCTGCTGGCGACGGTCATGACTGATTACACCATCCATCCCTTCGTGGAGGACGTCGAGAGCGATCTGCTCTTTATCCACGAAACAGCCAAGGCGGAGAGTGAAAAGCTGAAGACCCTTGCGCCTGACGCCATTCACTGCACGGGCATCCCTGTGAGCCTCAAGTGCACCCCCTGCCATGACAAACGCGCCGCCAAGCAGGCCGTGGGCCTTGACCCCGACCGCAAGGAGGTGCTGCTGGTGGGCGGCTCCATGGGTTCGGGCAATCTGCCGGGCATGATCGGCCGTATCCTGCCTGCGCTGGGGAAGGAGGGCCATCTCACCGTTGTGTGCGGTTCCAATGTCCGCGCAAAGGAAAAGGCCGAGGAACGCTACGGCAATGACAGCCGTGTGACCATCTGCGGCCGGATCGCGCCCCTTACGCCCCGCATTGCTGCGGCAGACGTGCTGGTCAGCAAATCCGGCGGTCTGACCTCCACCGAGGCAATGACCATCGGTACACCCATGGTGGTCTCGCGTCCTATCGCGGGCTGTGAAACGGAGAATATCCGCTTCATGGAGAGCAAGGGCATGGCTGCATGGGCCCGCAGCGACGATGAACTGACCGACAAGGTTGCAGAACTGCTGCAGAGCGAAACGGCCTGCCGGCAGATGATTGCTGCACAGCGCCGCAACATCGATCCCGATGCCGCGCGCCGCATGGCAGAGATCCTGATCGAACGGACCGCTGCGCGCGGCAGGAAGGAGCCCCCTGATGCGCGAGAGGCTTGAATACAAAACCCACAAGGGCGCCGTTATCCTGACGACGGTCTGGCCCATGCTGCTGGCGCTGCTGCTGATGGTGGGCGCAACCATGCTGATTCTTCCGGTGCAGGCAGCGCTGCTGGTTTCCGGATTGCTGCTGCTGGTGATCATCGTGACCTTCGCGCTGTGCCTGCCCTCCTATCTGGGAACATACCTGTTCTTGCCTGCTACGGCATACAAGGGCGCGCGCATCCTCGCGCGTCTGGGCCGGAATGAAACGGAGATTCACGGCGTGTGCGTACCGGAGGTGCTGGTGAAGCAGAACTTCATCGAAAAGGCCTGCAAGGTGTGTCATCTCCGCGTCAAGGGGACTGCAATCTACCTGCGCGGCGTGCCGGATCCGGAGACGGTCAAGGTGTGGATTGCCGCAAATTTTCCTGCGGAGCCTCGCCCTGCCGCGAAGAAGAAGGGTAAGAAGAAAAAGTGAACTTCAGGAGCTGCGTCTGTACGGCGCGGCTCCTTTTGACATTTCAGGCGCGGAATTGTATCATTTGGCCGTCTGACATCGACAAGGTGCGGCGGATGTGGTATGATTTGCGATGAAAGGGAGGTATTTCAAATGACTCAGAGACAGTTTGTTTGTGTGAAGTGCGGCTGCAACCAGTATGAGGTCGATCAGTTTCAGGCGACTGGCGGCAACTTCGCGAAGATTTTTGATATCCAGAACAAGAAGTTTGTGACCGTCAGCTGCTGCCAATGCGGCTATACTGAGCTGTACAGGGACACCCAGAATGACGGCTCAAACATCCTGGACTTCCTGTTGGGTGACTGAGGGAGGCTGCACGAGGGTGCTGCTTTTGAACGTGATGGCGATCAAGGGAGCCAGTGAGGATGCGGCTGCTGCGGCGCCTCGGTGGCTTGCAGGCGACAAGGAAGCCCAGCATCAGGATGCAGCGGAATCTATATTCGATGGCCCGGCAGCAGGGCTTTTGCGTTCCTGCGCCGGTATGGGGCGGCGCTGTTGATTGTGTTGATCACGCTGGCGAATTGGGGCGTAGAGCACTTTCTGCACGATATGACATTCCCCGTGATGGAAACGCTGCTTACGGAAGCAGAATTCCGTGAGATTATCGACGGCGTCGCATATCTGGAGATGGATGGCGGTTATCTGTCCGCGCTGCCGGTGGTGGAGGTGCGCGATTCCGACCATCACAGCTGGCACACGCTGCAGCTCCGCGATACCGACAGCGACAGCACGGGCGACATGGACATCTACGTGTCTGCCACCTACGGTTACAAGTCACGTGGCTACCGCAGCAATGGAAATGGTGAAAATGGAATACTACGAGGTGCTCAGGGAGCCTGAAGCTGTTCAGGAGAGCAGTTACATGGAGCGTGGGTCTGTATGGGATGCATTGACGGGCAAGCTTACCTGGGGTGTGATTGAGGAATGCGCGGGCGTTTTCGATCATACGGGCGAGGTATGCATCTTCGTCGTTGAGCCGGAAAGTACGGATCACCATGAGATCCGCACGCAGGTTGAGCAGCTGCTCACCGCGATCCGTCAGGCAAAAGCGGACGAAGCCGCCGGGATTATTCCGCCGGTAAAGCACGGTCCAAAGTCCTGGGAGGAGCTGCAGGAATCCATGCAGCAAAGCATGTGTGACCTGCTCCAGACTCTTCCGGATTCCCCGGAACCAGACAAATAACAAAGGCGCGAGGGCCGGCAAGGCGATGGAAAGGATATCCTTCACATTACATCATAACTGTAAATGATTTGGGACGAACAGTCAGAAACAAACCAAAAACCGCAAGCTGGTCAAGGCTTGCGGTTTTTGGTACTGCTATGATAGAGTGAAAGTGATAAACTTGAATTTGTTTTTGTGGATATGCATTTTCTTCCATGCGGAATTGATTTGCTGCAGGGAGCCGCTTTCACGCGTCGAAAGCGGTGCAAAGCCGCCGGGGGAAGCAAAAAAGTGCTTTCCCCCCGGACACCCCCCGTCCTTTTGGGAGTTGGTCGCGCGGCTGCAAAGCGGAGCCGCATTGCTCCTTTGTAGGTTGAGCAGTAACCGCACCGGGTTGGAGGAACGCATGCGGTGCATGGATCGCGGAAGCGCCGCTCGTGCATCAAACTGATAAATCCGAATTTGGCGAGCCGTTGCACAAGAGAGCAACTACCAGATCCACTTCGCTGCGCTCATACACTTTAGCACCACAACCGCCCAGCCGCAAAGGAGCGCGGAGTTCCGGCCGCGACGCGACGCCGAAGGGGAGCGGCGCACCGACAAACAAAGGAGCCGTGGAGAAACGGCACGCCCCCGCGAGGCCCATGTGGGAAAGACAACTCCGGGCAAAGTCTACTATGT
>JAFTWV010000048.1 GCA_017465155.1 Clostridia bacterium | reverse complement strand
CGTCAGCCTTGGCTGACAGTGAAAAATGCCCGCTTCCGCAGAAGCGGAACCTCTTCCCCTTCTCGAAAAAGTGGCCGCAGCCACTTTTTCGACACACTGCGCCCTGCTTTCCATGGCTGGAGAGCAGGGCGTAGCATATGCAGATGATCAGCTCAGCGTATCGTAGCAGGAGTAGTCGACTGTGCCTTGGATGCCGTCAAGGCCGCCGGGGACGAGCTCCTTTACCATCAGGCAGTCCACATGGGGCAGGTGGATTTTTTCGCCGGCGACAATGCCGTGGGGAGCGGAGGTCTCAAAGCCGCGGGAGTGGTAGTTGGCAGGATTGCCCTCGACCATTGCTGCTGTGAAGCCCATGGCGCGCGCTTTTTCAAAGCCATATTCAATCAGGTCGCGGGAGATGTGCTGGCGCTGCAGATCCGTACGCACGGCGGCGGGACTGAGCAGCAGCAGACGATCCGTGTAGCGGCCTTCAATGTGAAAACGGGAGAACATGACATAGCCCACGGGAACGCCGTCCTCCAGCATCAGCAGTTCCAGCTCCGGCAGATAATATTCCTTGCTGCGGATCTCCTCGACAAGGCTGCGGACAGTTCGTCCTTCCTCAGCGTTTTCATGATCTGTGAACACCTGCTCTACCAGCTCCAGAGAGGGAAGAAGGTATTCCGGCTTCATGGAAATGATTTCTCTCATGGGTTGCTTCCTCCGTAAATATCTTGATAAAGGCCAAGCTCCATCAGCTTGTCACGCAGGGTTTGCATGTCCTCCCAGGCTTCGCGTTTCTTTGCGGGATCGCGCAGGAGCGCGCTGGGATGGTAAGTGGGCAGCATCCAGGTGCCCTTTCGCTCAAACCATCTTCCGCGGTCGCGGGTAATGCGAACTTCCGGGCCGAGGGTGTTTTTTGCAGCGGTAGAGCCCAGCAGCACAATGACCCGCGGACGTACCAGTGCGGTCTGCATGCGAAGGTGAAGCTTGCAGGCGTTGGCTTCGTCCTCCGTGGGGACGCGGTTGTTCGGCGGGCGGCACTTGACGATGTTGCAGATGTATACCCGGTCGCGCGGCAGGCCGATGGCGCCCAGCATGCGGGTAAGCAGCTGTCCGGCAGGACCGACAAAGGCCAGCCCCTCCTGATCCTCCACCTGTCCCGGACCTTCGCCGATGAGCATGAGCGGCGCATGGATATCCCCCTGGCCGGGGACCTTGTTGGTGATCCCCTGATGAAGGGGGCACATGGCGCATGCAGCGACCTGCTGGCGAAAAAGCGACCAGGTGATCTCAGGCGCGGACATGGGGTCACAACCTTTCTGACATCATTTGTAGGGGCAGCGTCAGATGCGTGTCTGCCACATGGTAAAAGTCTGATTGATATCAGCCATCAGCCAGTTGAGCAGGCTGACCAGCAGGGCGATCAGCACCAGAATGGCTGCAGTGCCCGCGATCACGCCGATGAAGTCTGCCAGACCGGCCAGCAGTCGCCAGTGATTCCTGCGCAGTGCGGCACGCTCCGCATCAGTCAGAAGCTCGTCGGCAAGCGGATCGCCATCGGGTGGAAATTCGCCTGTCTCATCGTCCTCGTCGTCGAAGGCTTCTGTGTAGCGGAAGCTGCCGCCCGGAATGTTGAAGGGGTCGAAGGCGGCGCCTGCGTCGTCCGCACCGTCGGGTGCAAAGGCGTCTTCGTCAGGATACCATTCCGCCTCGCTGGCGGGTTCGGCGTAGTCGTCTTCGGTGTAAATGCGGTCGCCGTCCTCATCTACGGCGTAGGACTCCGCGTTGCTTCGGCGGAATGCAGGCTGGTACGGCTCCTGCGAACGGCGTTGTCTGAAATAAGCCATGGAACGCCTCCGATGATTATAGTTTGTTTGCAATGATTATAACGCGCCAGCAGCCTGATTCCCTGCGCGCTCATACATAATCAAGCCAGGGAGCTGCGTCCTCGGTGCGTCCTGTCAGCTCGCCGCACGTTTGCAGGCCGGCAAAGCCTGTCTGCCGCAGTGCCTCGTACAGCACGATGGCGACGGAGTTGGACAGATTCAGGCTCCGGGCTTCCTGACGCATGGGGATGCGGATGCAGCGGTCGTATACACGCTCCAGCAGGTTTTCCGGCAGTCCGCGGGTTTCACAGCCGAAGATGAGAAAATCGCCGTCCTGAAAGGAGGCCTGATGATAGCTGCGGGGCGCCTTGGTGCTGGCAAAGTGCATGCGCGCGTCCGGATAGGTCCGCAAAAAGGCCGTCAGGTCGGGGTAGCGCCGGTAGGTCATGAGCGACCAGTAATCCAGTCCGGCGCGCTTGAGGTATTTATCAGCCAGAGAGAAGCCCAGCGGCTCAATCAGATGCAGCACTGCGCCGGTTGCTGCGCAGGTACGGGCGATGTTGCCGGTGTTCTGCGGGATTTCAGGGTTTACAAGCACGATGTTCAGGGCCATGCGTCAATCGCCTCCAACGATATTGTACCATTGCGGAGGGCCTTTTGGCAAGGGGCAGCCGGGCGGTACGTTGCTGTGCAGACAATCATTGACAATTGTGATGGAAATCGTGTATACTGATTGTGACTAAAAGGTGAACAGGAGGAGACGATTGTGAAAAAACTTTTGATCAGCCTGACTGCCCTGCTGCTGTGCTTTGCGATGATGACCGGTGCGCTGGCAGAGCGCATGTACATCCTGCCGGAGAGCAATACCCGCCGCCTGACCCGCAGTGAGGTTGCGGAGTGGGACTACGAATCCCTGGGCTATGCGTTCAATGAGATTTTCGCCCGTCACGGCTATGATTTCATTGTCGGCGGCGAATACGAGTACTATTTCAAAACCAAGCCGTGGTATAAGGCCAACGGCACCTACAACAACCAGAGGGACTGCTATCCGAAGCTGAATTCGACGGAATGGTACAACTATGAGCTGATCAAATCCGTGCGCTCCTCCAAGCGGTACAATGATTCCGGTCGTTCCATCTGGGATAATTTCAGCCTTGGCTTTGATACCCTGCAGGGCTTTACGTATGTTGAACTGCGTCCGAATCAGGTGCTGAATGTGTATTCTGCTCCCAGCAGTTCATCCTGGCGGGGGGCAAACGGCAAGGCGCAGGTCAGCACCAACGGCGCCGTATGGGCAGCCGGCTGGGAGAGCGGCTGGCTGCTGGTAATGTATGAGACCAACAGCGGCTCTGTCCGCGTGGGCTACGTAAATTCCAGCAGCATCCGCGGCGGTGTACCGGTTGACACCAGCCTTGAGTTCGCCTACGATTCCGCAACGGTAACAAGCCGCTGCACCCTGACGGACGATCCTGCGCGTACCGGCACTGCCATCGCGACGCTTTCTGCCGGCACCAAGGTTACCTACCTGACCCGCTTCTATAATAACAAGGCCTGGGACTATGTGGAGGTCAAGGTTAACGGCAAGACCGCCCGCGGCTTTATCCGCGTCGGCAGCCTGGACATCAACCGTTCTGCTGATCCGCTGGAGGATCTGAATTACGGCAAGTGATTTTTCTGGATCTCATGGAGCAGCTCTGCATAAGGGGCTGCTCTTTTTGTTATCATGCGCAAGCCTGCTTCCGGGGAAAATGCTGCTGACGCCCTTCTCATGAAAAATTAACATTCTATCCCCTTGACAAAATGGACGTTTCGGGATATGATATGAGCGTGTTAGCACTCACCTCGAACGAGTGCTAACAAACCTGGTCGATATTCAACCGGAACGAACAAATCAGCCGGGCATGTGCCCGGACGATCAGAGGAGGTCGAAGAAAAATGGCGATGGATGAGCGGAAATTCCGCATCCTGCAAGCCATCATCGATGACTATATCCTCACCGCCGTGCCGGTGGGCTCGCGGACGATCTCCAAGAAGTACGACATGGGATTGTCCTCGGCCACAATCCGCAACGAGATGAGCGATCTGGAGGAGCTTGGCTATCTGGATCAGCCGCATGTGTCTGCCGGCCGCGTGCCGTCTGCCAAGGCATACCGCCTGTATGTGGATCAGCTGCTGCGGGCAGGGAAGCTGAGGTCGGACAGTGAGCAGATGGTCAAGGCGCACTTCCTCGGGCGCATGCGTCAGATGGAGGATGTGATTGACCACGCGGCGCAGGTGCTCTCGACGCTGACGAACTATACGGCGGTCGTGCTGCCGCCTACGGGGAGTCAGCCGCGAATCCGCAACATCCAGCTGGTGTCGGTGTCGGACACGGCGGCCCTGGTGGTCATCGTGACGGACGCGGGCATCGTGAGGGATGCGGTGATCCGTGTGTCAGAGGAGCTGGATTCTGATTCGCTGTACAGCATCTCCCGGACGCTTACGCAGGAGCTGAATGGCCGCACGCTGAGCGAGGCGGTGGAGCAGATTCCGCAGCTGATGGCGCGGATGCAGGCGCAGTCGGAGCTGTTGACGGGTCTGGGCACGGTGCTGAACGAACAGGGTGAGGCTGTCAAGCCCCGTGTGGCCATCGGCGGCACATCCAACATGCTCAGCTACCCTGAATATTCGGACATGGAGAAGGCGCGATCTTTCCTGTCACTGATGGAGACGAGAGATCGTCTGGCAGACATCATCAGCCAGAAGGGCGAAATGTCCTTCACCGTGCGCATCGGTCCCGAGACCGGCGTGCCCGAGATGGCAGACTGCTCCATTGTGACCGCAACCTACACCACCGGTAACGGACAGCAGGGAACCATCGGCGTCATCGGTCCTACCCGCATGCAGTACAGCCGCGTACTCTCCATCATGAATACCATGGGTCAGCAGCTCTCTGAGCTTTTCGGCATGGGCGATGATGAACCGCTGAAGCTGGAATAACAGAAACAGGACAATAGCGATCATGTTTAAGAAGAAAGGCAGAAAGCCGAAAATGAATGAACAGGAACTGAACCAGCAGGAGCCCGAAACCGTAGAGACTCCTGCGGAGGAAGCGGTGGAGGAAGCAGCGGAGGTCATTGACGTCGCTGCATTGCAGGCGGCCGCAGCCAAGGCGGATGAGTATCTGGCGCTGGCCCAGCGCACGCAGGCGGATTTTGATAACTTCCGCCGCCGCAATGAGTCTGTCCGCGCGGATGCTTATGCTGATGGACAGCGGATGGTTGCTACGGCGATGCTGGCTGTGCTGGATAATCTTGAGCGCGCGCTGGCTGCGCCTGCGGCCGAGGGCGATGCGCTGCATACAGGCGTGGAAATGACCCACAAGCAGATGCTGGCCGTCTATGAGAAGCTCGGCGTAACTGTCATTGACCGGCTGGGCGAGAAGTTCGACCCCAACCTTGAGGATGCGGTGATGCAGGGCAATGCGGATGAAGGCGAACCCGGAACGGTTTGCGCAGTATTCCAGAAGGGCTACAAGATGGGCGATCATCTCCTGCGTGCCGCGATGGTGAAGGTCGTGGCCGATTGAGGCAGCGGCCCCGCAGCAAAATGCATATCCCAATAACTTGGACATATATGAAGGAGTAATGAATTATGAGCAAGATCATCGGTATTGACCTTGGTACCACCAACAGCTGCGTCGCCGTCATGGAAGGCGGTCAGCCTGTCGTTATCCCCAATGCGGAAGGCAACCGCACCACCCCCTCCATCGTCGGCTTCACCAAGGACGGCGAGCGTCTGATTGGCCAGATTGCCAAGCGTCAGGCTGTCACGAACCCCGCCCGCACCGTCATCTCCATCAAGCGCGAGATGGGCACCAACTACAAGGTGGAAATCGACGGCAAGTCCTACACCCCTCAGGATATCTCCGCGATGGTGCTGGCCAAGATGAAGGAGACCGCCGAGGCTTATCTGGGCGAAACCGTCACGCAGGCTGTCATCACTGTGCCTGCCTACTTCAATGACTCCCAGCG
>JAFTWV010000047.1 GCA_017465155.1 Clostridia bacterium | reverse complement strand
TCCTCGTGGGTCATGCCCAGCACCATGTCCTGCTCGCCGCGGTCCTTGAAGCGCAGGAGCTCGGAGCCGATCGCGTCATAGCGGCCAGACTCGCGCCAGATGGACGCGGGCATGGCCACGGGGAACATCAGCTCCTGGCCGTCGATGCGGTTCATCTCCTCGCGGATGATCTTCTCGATCTTGGAGGTGATGCGCTTGGTCACGGGGAACAGGGTGTAAATGCCGTTGCCGACGGGCTTGATGTAGCCGCCGCGCATCATCAGCGCCTGGGACGCAATCTGGCAATCAGCGGGGGTCTCCTTGTAGCGCTTGGAGACGAGGTTCTTGAGCTTCATGGTCATTCTCCTTTTCTTGATTTTCGGGGAAAAGAAAAACTTCGCCCCCATATCATGCAGGGACGAAGTGAAATACTTCGCGGTACCACCCGGCTTAACGCGTACAATCCCGTTTTCCATCGTTCAACACCATAGAAAACGATCCAAAACCGCGTTCTCTCATTCACATCCGTAACGGGGACGAACCGGCGGGGATTAGCCGCAGCTCCAGACCGGGTATGTCCATCCTTCCGGCGCGCACCTTCCACCAACCGTGCACTCGCTGAGCCCTTCCCGGACAGATCAAATCCTTCATAGCCGTTGGGGGTATTATACATCATTCAGGCCGCTTTTTCAAGGGGCACAGGAGGTTTTTTCGCGCCAGAATTGTCCGCAGGCACATTACCGGCACATTGCAATCCATCAGCAACCGTGATATGATAGAGGCAATGCTGAGCCGCCTCGCAGCCCAAGGAGTGCAAGGCTGCCGCTTCAGCCTTCATGCCTTCAGATATACCAGAAGCAGCCCGTCTCATCCCCGACCATGCACGTCCGCTCCGATGGCGAAGGCTGTTTCTGCGTTGAAAACACCGCTGACCGGAGGTTTCCATGCAAGATTCCATCTCGCCTGTCCTGTGGCAGCCCCTGCTGGCCACCAAGCATCTTGGCCGCGCCGTCAACCACTGTGAGCACACGCTTTCCTCGACCAACACTGTCCTCAAAGACATGGCCCGGCAGGGCGCACCCCATGGCAGCGTCTGCCTGTGTGAATGTCAGACCAGCGGCCGCGGACGACTCGACCGCCAGTGGTCGTCCCCGGACGGACAGGGCGTGTGGATCAGCGTACTGCTGCGTCCCCGCCTTTCGCCGGAGCAGCTTCCGCTGATCACCTTCTGCACCGCCATGGCCATGGCACAGGCCATCCGTGATTGCTGCGGCGTGGATGCACGCATCAAATGGCCCAACGACCTCGTTTTGCAGGGACGGAAGGTCTGCGGCATCCTGCTGGAGATGGTCATCACGCCGGAAGGAATCGCCGTTATCGCCGGCACAGGTTTGAACGTCCATCACGGCGCTTATCCGCCTGAGCTGGCCGACCGCGCCATCGCTCTTGATGAGCTTTGCACCCCGCCGCAACGGGCAAAAATCATTGCATCCTACCTGTGCGCACTGGAGAAGGCCATCGAAGCGTTGGAACAGGACGGCTTTCCGGGGATCGAAACCGATTACCGGCTCCAGTCCTGCACGCTTGGCAGTCAGGTACATGTGCTGGCAACAGATTCATCCTTCACCGGCATTGCTGAGGCCATTGATGAATCCGGCGCACTCCTTGTCCGCATGCAGGATGGTCAGCTGCGCCGTGTGCTGGCGGGCGACGTATCGGTCAGAGGAGTGATGGGTTATGTGTAACATCTGCGGAATAGGCCTTGACCTGTGCGAAATCGGTCGCATGCAAACCATGCTGGATGAAGCTCGTTCCCTGCGTCGCCTGTTCACGGAAGCTGAGGAAGCCTATATCCGCAGCAGAGGCGCCGTGGCAGCCCAAAGCATGGCAGGCATCTTCGCTGCGAAGGAAGCCGTCTGCAAGGCGCTGGGCACGGGCATCACATTCCCGTTGACAGATATCACGGTCAGTCATACAGCATCAGGCCAGCCAACAGTCGCGTTGTCGGGCAAAGCCGCCGCCTTTGGCGGAACGTTCATGATCAGCATCACCCATGAAGCTGGAATGGCTGCAGCAGTGGCTATATGGATGAAATAAGAAAAACCGGGCTGATTCGTCAGTCCGGTTTTCACTTTGCCCTCAGCACCATCGGAAGAACAGCATACAGGGCGTCACCCCTCTTTGATCCACTGCTCCCACACATCTGGCTGATAGCCGATGGTGCACTTGTTTCCGTTGCGCACAATAGGCGATTTCAGCAGCCACGGGCATTCCACAATGTACTCCCGCAGGGCGCTGTCGATATTACAGTAGCTCGCAGGGTGTTCCACAACCTTCTTATCGTCCTTATCCACAAGACCAGTCAGCCCCACACCCTTGGACATCACCTGGAGCTCCCGCTCACCCAGCTTATGCTTCTTCAGATCCATTACCTGCACTTTGATGCGGCGTTCCTTGAAAAAGCGTTCGGCCTTCTGCACGTCAAAGTTCTTCTTGCTCACATAAAGCTGGATGTTCATGCTTTCCGCCTCCGTACATCGTCGCCCTTAAACTGCAGGATCATGCACTGGCTTGTATTCAGCAGCCGGGAAGCAATGCGTTCCGTATAGTGCGTACGCAGCTCTGCTTCCATCAGGTTCGTGCTGATCACCGTTCCCCTGCCCTTCAGCTGCCGTTCGTTGATCAGGTTGAACCACTGCACGATGGTAATGTTCTCCATCAGCGGCTCCGAGCCCATATCGTCAATCATCAGCACATCTGCATCAATCAGGGTATCCATCTCTTCGGTATTACCGCTAAAGTATGCCTTCCGTGCCGCTTCAAGGAAGCGGTAGGCACTGATCATCAGCACGTTGAAGCCTCGCTGCAGCAGCACTTTCGCCATTGCATGCATCAAGTACGTCTTACCCAGACCGCTTTGGCCCATCATGAGCACGTCCTTCATCGTGACCGCAGGATACTTCTCCGCCCAGCTTTGGCATTGATGCCGGAAAACATTCATGACCTCTCGCTGGCTGAAGGATTTACCGGGCAGCTTCTCATCCGAAAAGATGGACAGGTCAAACCGATCGAAGCTTTGTTCTGCATTCTCTCCCAGTCCAACCCGCTTGTACAGACGCGTAAAGAACGCCGTCCGCAGGCATTCGCACTGCTCGCGAACGGGCTCGCCGACATACCCTGTGTCTTCGCAGCGGCGGCAGCGGAATACCGGATCCAGATGATCCGCAGGGAAACCATGCTGCTCCAGCAGCACTCCGAGCCGCCGGTTCATCACCTCCATCCGCACCGGGATGTCCTCCGCAGCGCCTTGCCCGTTCAGGATGCCGCGGATTCCCGCGAAGATCATCTCCTGCCGGGCATTCAGCACCTCGCCAATCTCCGGACAGGCTGCAACGGCTTCTGCTCGGTTGCGCAGGTTCTGCTGCTCATTCTGCATGCGCTGCTGCTCATATTCCGCCTGCAGCTCCTGCATGATTGCCTTACGCATTGCCGTTCTCCTCCTGCCACTTTCTCATCATCGCATCAATTGCGTCATCGGTATTGGTATACTCACGCTGTGTATACTGCTGTTCGCCCACAATCTTCGGGCCGCGTACAGGCTGCCGAACCACGGCGTTCGTCCCGCGGCTCTGCGCAAAGGTTTCGCGTTCCTGCTGCGCCGCTTCAAGGGTACGGATACCCTTGCCATGGTAGATCTCCAGCAGCTTGTCCAAGTAGCCCATTGGCTTGTCCTTACCGATGCACCATGCCGCGCATTGGGCAACAAAGCCCATATCAAAGCACCACTCTTCCAGCCAGCGCTGGATCAGGCGCCGGTCAGCCGCATTAGGCTTGGCCTCCACGCCAATGATCTCATAGAGCGTCTTCAGGAAATCGTTCTGATCATTGATGCGCTTCATGTATGCACGCACATCGTCCACGGACTGCAATCCGTTGCGCTTCCAGTTCTGCAGCGTGGTCATCACATCATCAAGCGCCAGACCATGCCGCGCACATTCCTGCCCCGCCATCAGGATGATCGCATCGGGATACAGGGCACGCATGTCCTCGTAGACCGCGATGGTACCTTCATTGATGGTTACACCGCGCAGCTTCATCACATTGAGCAGCGCCTTGAGAGGAGCAATTGCACCCTGCTCGGCAGCAATGGCTTCCTCAACCCTGCGATTTACACCGGTGGCCTTCCGCTGGGTGTAGAGCCGCTCAAGGATCGCGTTGAGATATTTGAAATTGGGATCGCCCTTGATCAGCTCCGCGCAGGCGTCCAGCACATCCTGCTGGGAGAAGTGCCAGTCCTGCAGCCACTTGCGGCAGTATTCCAGCTCATCCTCCGAGGGATTGCGGCGCTTTCCCATGCGCTTGATAACCGCCTTGCAGGCCTCCCTCACGGTACGATCCTGCTGCAGGATGATCTGCGCATCCTCAACGGTCGCGACTTTTTCTTCGACCAGCTGGAGCGCACGCTTTTCGATGGTCTTGATGGAAACGCCCTTGCCATGCACGGCGACCATGTGCTGCATCAGGCAGATCACCACATCTGCCGGCAGGTGCAGCTCTTCCACCCATTCATAGCACTGGCTGATTTCCTTGCCGTGCAGCCGCCTGTCATTACCGAAGACCGCATACAGCGCACTGGCAAATGCATCATACTCCTCGTCCACCGGAGCAGCGCCGCCCATGAAGGTCGTCTGCTTGACCGACACATACCGGAACACCGGCGGATGATCCGCAATCCGTCTCACCAGCCCCTTGCGCTCCCAGTGCCGGTATGCCATGAGGATCTCATCCTCGGACAGGTGCAGCTCCCGGGCCATCTGGTCGATGGTCATCGTCGTCTGCGGATGATAGCACTGCATCAGGCCGTACAGGTACACGCGCACCGCATCGCCGCTGGCCGTGGGCAGATATTCCAGAATAAACTGATTGTCCACCGGCGTTACGTCAAACATGGGATACTGATCATCAAATCCGAACATGGGCATGGGCGCGAAACCTCCTTCTGTGCAGCAATTCATTATATCACAGCCCGATGGAACAGCGCAACAAAAAAAGGCGGACGCTCCGCCTTTTCAGGAGAAGCGTCCGCTGCATGGCTTAATTGAGTTGGAGATTACTCAGCCAGCAGGCCGTTCATAGCCTCAACGATAGCCTTGTTAGCGGGCATGTTGGGCCAGAAGCGGTACACGAAGGGGCTGTGGGAGGGGTAGTCCACCTGCAGCTGGACGTACAGCACCACGGTGGTGTCGCCGGCCAGGTCGTTAGCGATGGAGAAGGGAGTGCCGAAAGCGAAGGTGGACTCAGCCTTGATGTCCATGGACTCCACGTCAGCGTACACGTTCACGTACTCAGCGTCAACGTTGATGTCGTCATTCACGTCGGTGGTGACAACGTCTTCGTGCATCAGGTAGTCAACGGTCACTTCGTCGCCAGCAACGGTCACGAAGACCTTGCCCAGCTCCCAAGCGCCAGCGCCGACCAGCTTCAGCTCCTGGGTGCCTTCCACGGTCAGATCGACCACGGCGTAGGTCTTCCAGGAATCAGCCATCTGAGGACCAAACACGCAAGCGGTGTTGTCCGGATACCAAGCCTTGGTGGACAGGGTGATGCTGTTCTTCTTGGTCAGGTTGGCGTAGATGTGGTACATTTCCATGGTCACGGGATCGGTGACGCCAGGAACAGTGTACTCAACCTGGATCACGTACTCAACCTCAGAACCCTCGATGGTCTTGTCGGTCCAAGCAGCGTCCCAGTTAATGGTCACGGTATCAGTCGTGCCATCAACGGTGCCGGTAGCAACGTCCTCACCCACCAGGGTGGCGTTGTCGGTCTTCAGGTTCAGAACGTAAACGTTCACGGTGTAGTCGGTAGCACCCAGCAGAGCGGCCAGAGCGTTATCGGCTTCGACATCGTAGGTCACGTTGCCCAGATCAGCGGGGTTAACGGTGATGGAATCGTAGGGCAGAGCATCGTCCCACGCCATCGCAGAGGTGCAGCCCAGCAGCATAGCCAGAGCCAGAACCAGAGCAAAGATCTTCTTCATAGTTTTTGCCTCCAATGTTTTTTTCAGGTTCTCCTGCCTGATGTGGTTATTATATACCAACCCTATCCAGATGTCAATAGGTCTTTTCACCTTTTGACAAAGTTTTTTTCACATAACATTCACATAACTTCACGTAACGTTCAGCCGGGCTGGTCAGGTTTTGCAACCAGATCACACAGTTTGCCATCATTTTGCCAAAAAACACGGTGCAGAGAGCGTGTCTTTGCACCGTGTTGTTACAACTGTAAACCCTGTGTAAAATTACGGATGATCCTCGAGGATCGCCGCAGCAGCCTTCTTGCCCGCACCCATGGCGAGGATGACGGTGGCCGCGCCGGTCACCGCGTCGCCGCCCGCATACACGTGCAGCTTGCCGCAGCGGCCCATATCGTCCGTGGTGATGCCGCCCCAGGTCTCGGTGGGAAGATCAGGGGTGGTCTTCTTGATGAGGGGGTTGGGGCTGTTGCCAATCGCCACGATGACCGTCTCCACAGGCAGATCATATTCGCTGCCCTTGATCGCCACGGGACGGCGGCGGCCCTTCGCGTCGGGCTCGCCCAGCTCCATCTTGACACAGGTCATCGCAGATACGAAGCCATTCTCATCGCCCTTGATGGCAACGGGGTTATTGAGCATCAGGAAGTTGATACCCTCCTCCTTCGCGTGGTGAACTTCCTCGGCACGGGCGGGCATCTCTGCCTCGGAGCGGCGGTACACAATGTACACATCCGCACCCAGACGCTTGGCACAGCGGGCCGCGTCCATCGCGACGTTGCCGCCGCCGACAACAGCCACGCGGCTGCCGACCTTGATCGGGGTATCTGCCTGCGGGAAGGTGTACGCCTTCATCAGGTTGATACGGGTGAGGAACTCATTGGCGCTGTACACGCCGCACAGGCTCTCGCCGGGGATCTTCTGGAAATTGGGCAGACCCGCGCCGGAGCCAACGAACACCGCGTCAAACTTGTCATCGTTGAGCAGCTCGTCGATGGTCATCGCGCGGCCGACCACGGCATTGGTGACGATCTTCACGCCCAGCGCGCGGATGTTGTCGATTTCCTTCTGCACAAGGGTATTGGGCAGGCGGAACTCGGGGATGCCGTACATCAGCACGCCGCCGGCGGTGTGCAGCGCTTCATAAACGGTCACGTCCCAGCCGGCACGGGCGAGGTCAGCGGCGCAGGTCAGGCCTGCAGGGCCAGAACCGACGACGGCGGCGCGCTTGCCAGTCTTGGGTGCGGTCTCGGCAGAAATCTTGCCCTCGTTCATGGCCCAGTCGGCAGCAAAACGCTCCAGACGGCCAATGCCGACAGGCTCGCCCTTGATGCCGCGGACGCACTTGCTCTCACACTGGGTTTCCTGCGGGCAAACACGGCCGCAGATGGCAGGCAGACCATTCTGGGTGCGGATGATCTCGTAAGCAGCCTGGAAGTCACCCTCCTTGATCTTCTTGATAAAGGAAGGGATCGGCACGTTGACGGGGCAGCCCTTCACGCAGGGAGCGTGCTTGCAGTTCAGGCAGCGATCCGCCTCAGTCTTGGCAATCTCCGTCGTATAGCCCAGGGCAACCTCCTTGAAGTTTGCCGCACGGATGGAAGGCTCCTGTTCGGGCATGGGATTCTTGGTGAGACTCATGTTCGGCATATCAGTTGCCTCCCTTCATGGCAGCGTCCGCCATCTGTTCGCGGCGGCAGACGTGCTTGAGCTTTTCCTTGGCCTGGGCTTCCTCAGGACGGAACATCCTTGAGCGGGCAATGGCCTCGTCCCAGTCAATCTCATGGCCGTCGAAATCGGGGCCGTCGACGCAGGCGAACTTCGTCACGCCGCCCACAGTCACGCGGCAGCCGCCGCACATGCCCGTGCCGTCGATCATGATGGGGTTCATGGACACGATAGTCTTCGTGCCGTAGGGCTTGGTCAGGTCGCAGACGGCCTTCATCATCGGCAGCGGGCCGATGGCGATGACCTCGTCATACTTCTCGCCGGCCTCCAGCTTCTGCTGCAGCGCCTGCGTAACAAAGCCCTTGTTGCCATTGGAGCCGTCGTCGGTCATGACAGTCAGCTCAGTACAGGCTGCAGTCAGCTCATCCTTGAGGATGATCAGATCCTCATTGCGGAAGCCGACGATCAGGTCAACCTTGCAGCCAGCCTCATGCAGCGCCTTGGCCTGCGGATAGGCAATGGCCACGCCCAGACCGCCGCCGATGACCGCCGCACGCTTCACGCCCTCAGTATGGGAAGGCTCGCCCAGCGGACCGACAAAGTCCAGCAGCGCGTCGCCTTCATTCAGGGTATCAAGTTTCTCAGTGGTGTAGCCGACCTTCTGGAAGATGATGGTGACAGTACCCTTCACACGGTCATAGCCGGCAATGGTCAGGGGAATGCGCTCGCCTTCCTCGTCGATGCGGAAAATGATGAACTGGCCAGGCAGCGCCTTGCGGGCAACCAGGGGCGCCTCAACCTCCATGAGCGTGACTGTGGGGTTCAGCACACGCTTCTTAACGATCGGAAACATAGGGGAAGCCTCCTTGACAAAAATATATCAGGTTTCATTGTACTACAATTTGCAGCATGATTCAATAGGCGATCGCATTTTTCGTGGATTTTCCAGATGCGGTTGACTGATCTGCCCCTGTTCACCCGCTGCTTTTTTCCCGCACAAAATCCACTTGACTTATTTAATAGGAAGATTTACAATATCGGGCGGTCAACTTCGCTGGGAAACCGGCTGTAATTTGGAGGAATTTGTATGTATTTCCTGCTTTTCGGGTTCTGGGTGCTGCTCAACGGGCAGTGGACAACGGAAATCGCTGTGGTGGGGGCAATCGTATGCGCAGCGCTGTATGCATTCATGGTCGCATACATGGGATATTCGCCCCGGCGCGAAGGACAGCTTCTGCTGCGCCTGCCGCTGATTGTGAAGTACTTTGTGTATCTGGTGGTCGAGGTGTTCAAGTCCGCCTGGGCAACCATCCGGCTGATCTGGTCGCCCAGGCTCATCGTGCAGCCGCGCGTCACGTCCTTCCATACGCGCGTACGGACAGACGCCGGCAAGGTTGTGCTGGCAAACTCTATCACCATGACCCCCGGCACCATCACCGTAGATGTGGATGCAGACACCTTCCTGATCCACTGCCTTGACGATTCCTTTGACGTGGGACAGGAAGGCTTTGACATGGAGGAGCGCGTAATGCAGCTGGAGAACGGCATGTTCCGCCCTCTGCCCGTGGGAAGCGCTCCCGTGCAGCCCGCATCCGACGCATCTGCTCCGTCCAGCGCGCCTGCCTCCGCCGAACTCCTGCCCGAAGCCTACGATGATTCAGACCTGCAGAAGCCGCAGGGGACCTGGCTTGAGCGCCATCAGCCTGATTCTGCCAACAAGGAGGACACCCCTGATGCATAACGCCTTCGACATTCTCTATAACGGCGCGCTGATCATCATCGGCGTGCTGCTGCTGGCGTGCCTTGTGCGTGCCATCCGCGGTCCCCGTATTGCAGACCGCGTTATTGCCATCAACATGATGGGCACGCTGGTCGTCATCATCATCTGCATCCTCTCCTTCCTGATGGACGAAGGGTATCTGGTGGACATCGCGATGATCTACACGATGCTGTCCTTCCTCGCCGTGGTGCTGCTGACGAAAATCTACATGGGCGTATATCGCGAAAAGCGCCGTCAGGAACAGGAGGATGAACGCCATGATTGATACCATCCGCTTGATCGCTTCCCTGCTGCTGACAGGCGCAGGCCTTTTCTGCCTGCTGTCGGCCGTGGTTGGCGTATATCGCTTCCGTTATGCCCTGAGCCGCATCCATGCCGCAGCGCTGATCGACACGGTAGGCATCTGCCTGATGCTCCTGGGCGTGATCGTCGCCACGGGCTTTACCGTTGCCAGCGCCAAGATGCTGGTCGTCATCGGCTTCCTGTGGCTGACAAGCCCTGTTTCCTCCCATCTGATCGGCCGTCTCGAGGTCACCATCAACGATGAACTGGATAAAGACGCCGCCGTCATGGACCGCGCCTATGTGGAGCACGAAAAGGAAGCGGAGCTGCCCATTGAAACCGCAGCCCCCACGGATAAGGAGGAGGACGCATAATGGATATTCTCGGCGTCATTCTGCTGGCGTTTGTCATCTGCTGCGCCATCAGCGTCTCCATGACGAAAAATCTGCTGACAGCGCTGGTCATCTTCATGAGCCAGAGCCTGGCCATGTCGATCATCTGGATCCTGTTGGAATCCCCCGACCTCGCCATCACCGAGGCTGCCGTAGGCGCAGGCATCACAAGCCTGCTGCTGTTCGTGACCCTCAAGAAGATCCACGCCATCGACTTCCAGAAGAAGGAGGGACAGCCCCATGGCAAAGATCAGGCCTGATTATGAGAACAGCTGGTGGCCGCGGTTTCTGCGCTGGCTGGAGAGCGGTTCCTCGGCGCTGGACGACGCGCTTCTGGACGAGCTTTCCTCCACCGCCGAGGAGCACCTCGTCGAAGGCGCTGCCAACGCCTCCACCCGGGAAGCTCACGATGAGGAGCGACGGCTCCTTTCCATCCGGGACGAAAAGCTTCTTTATGACCGCATCCACCGCTGGGCGCATTCCAAGGGAAGCCGCATTATTCGCTGGCTATACCGCATCACTGCCGTCGCCATCTGCGTGGGCATCATCATCCTGCTGCTGAACACCGCAGCAAATCTCCCGCCCTTCGGCAGCCCGGACAATCCTGTCAACAACGAGGTCAGCCAGCGCTACATCGAGCAGGGCATGCAGGAAACCGGCGCGGTCAATATCGTCGCAGGCATGATCCTGGACTACCGCGCCTTTGATACCCTTGGCGAATCAAACGTGCTGTTCATCGCAGCCTGTGCGGTAATCATCCTCATGCGTCTCCCCTCCTCCCCGGACAGCAAGCCCACCACGGAGCAGCTGGAGGCTGAGGCAGACGACCGCATGTATGAGCCGAAAAACGATATGATCCTTCAGCATCAGGCAAATTTCCTCGTACCGCTGATCCTGCTGTTCGGCATATATGTGATCATGAACGGTCACATCAGCCCCGGCGGCGGCTTCTCCGGCGGCGCTATCATGGGCGCAGGTCTGATCCTGTACCTCAACGCCTTTGGCTTCCGGAAGACGGAGCGCTTCTTCACCTTCACGACCTTCCGCATCGTGAGCCTGTGCGCCCTGTCCTTCTATGCCGTGTCGAAGGCCTATTCCTTCTTCACCGGCGCGAATCACCTTGATTCCATCATCACCACGGGCACGCCCGGCATGCTCTTCTCTGCCGGACTCATCCCCTACCTTAACATCGCGGTCGGCCTTGTGGTCTGCTGCACGATGTATGCCTTCTACACCCTGTTCAGAAAGGGGGATATGTAAGTGCATTTCCTGACCAATTATGTAGAGATGGCCGCCATGGTGCTCTTCGGCATCGGCTTCACGACGCTGCTGCTGCACCGGAATATGATCAAGAAGATCATCGGTTTTTCCATCATGGACAACGCGATTTTCCTCTTTCTCGCCGCCAAGGGCTATGTGGAGGGCCGTACTGCCCCCATCGTGGTGGACGGCGTGCAGTCGGTGGAAGCCTACATCAACCCCATCCCCGCAGGTCTGGTGCTGACGGGCATCGTGGTGTCCGTCTCCGTGACAGCGCTGATGCTGTCGCTGACCGTTCGCCTGTACCGCCGCTATCACACCCTCGACATTGATGAAATCACCGCCATGTGCAGACAGGAGGACGATAAGTGATGGCCCTTGAATTGTGGCAATCGATCCCGTTTGCATGCATATTGCTCCCCCTCGGCTCCGCCGCGGCAACAAGCGTGATGAAGCCCCGCATCGCCCGCTGGTGGACAGTGACGGTGCTTGTCGTCGTGACGGCACTGTCCGGCATCATCACATGGCAGTTCTGGCAGGGAGCTGCGCATTACACCTATATGATGGGCCATTTCCCGGCCCCGTGGGGCAACGAGATCCGCGCAGGTCAGCTGGAAGCGCTGACGGCGCTGTTCTTCGCGCTGATCATGCTGCTGTCCCTGTTAGGCGGCCTCAAAAAGCTGGACGAGCACATCGACCCGAACAAGGTAGGTCTGTACTATGTTGTCATTCTGTTGATGACCGCTGCGCTGATGGCGCAGGTGTACACCAATGATATCTTCACGGCCTACGTATTCCTTGAAATCATGACGCTTGCCGCCTGCGCGCTGATCGCCATCCGCCGCCGCGGCCGCACCCTCGTGGCTGCAACGCGCTACATGATCATGAACCTGATCGGCTCCGGTCTTTTCCTGCTGGGCATCGTGATCCTCTACGACCTGACAGGACATCTGCTGATGGAGGACATCCGCACCGCTGTAAAGGAGATTGCTGCCACAGGCCAGTACAGCCAGCCGCTGACAGTCGTCGTGGCGCTGATTGCCATCGGTCTGTGCATCAAGAGCGCGCTGTTCCCGTTCCACACATGGGTGCCGGACGCCTACGGCTTCTCCACCCCCACATCCTCAGCAGTGCTTTCCAGCCTCGTCAGCAAAGGCTACATCTTCCTGCTGATCAAGATCATGTACCGGGTGATCGGCCTTGACGTGATCGCTGCGACCCGCATCGGCGACGTACTGTTTGTCTTTGCGCTGGTGGGCATGGTGATGGGCTCCATTTCAGCCCTGCGCCAGACAGATGTGCGCCGGATGACCGCCTTCTCCTCCGTTGCCCAGATCGGCTACATCTACCTCGGAATGGGCCTGGGTACCGACGCAGGCATGATGGCCGCCATGTTCCATCTCTTCAGCCACGCCGTGTGCAAGAGCATGCTGTTCCTTGCAGCAGGCGGACTTGCCGATGCCAGCGGCAACTCCAAGCAGTTCCGCGACCTGCGCGGCGCAGGCTACCGCAGCCCCATTGCGGGCGTAGCCTTCACCATCGGCGCGCTGTCCATGGTCGGTTTCCCCTTCCTCGGCGGCTTTGTGAGCAAGCTGAACATCGCCCTGGCCGCCCTTGAAGTCGGCGGCGTCCGCAGCCTGCTGGTACTGCTCGTGCTGGCTGTATCAACCTGGCTGAACACGATGTACTTCCTCCGCACGGTCATCACCCTGTACCGCAAGCCGCTTGAGGGCGCAAGTTATCCTGTCGAGAAGGGCCGCCGCGGCTTCTGCTTCAACGCAGCGCTGGTTCTCTTTGCCCTTCAGAATGTGATGCTTGGCCTGTGGTCCCAGACGGTGGTCAACGCCATTGTCGAGGGACTGTCGACATTCGGCTGAACAGCCTGATCGCCGCAGCCCGGTTTTCATCCTTACAAAAGGAGATCAACAACCATGTCTTTCCTTCTTATTCTTCCCGTACTCATGCCCATCGCAGCGGGCATTTGTGTGTGGCTGATTCCCGCGCTGAATACCTCAGCGCATCGCAGCCGAATCACGCTGGCAACGCTCTTTGCTACGCTGGCGCTGCTTGTACCCATCCTGCTCATGGGTGAAATGACCCTGCCGCTCTTCACGCTCTCGGATAACCTGCCCATCTTCCTGCATGCCGACGCGCTGGGCAAGCTTTTCGCCTGCGTGATGGCCTTCGTGTGGGCCATGGCCGGGATGTACAGCTTCGAATATATGACCCATGAGGGCCACGAAAAACGCTACCACGCGCTGAACCTGATGACCCTGGGCGTGCTGATGGGCTTGTGCTTCTCCGGCAGCATCGTGACCTTCTACATGTTCTATGAAGCCATGACGCTGCTGACCATGCCGCTGGTGATGCACTCCGGGCGCAAGGATGCTGTGGCAGCAGGTATCAAGTATCTGATCTATTCAGTGCTGGGCGCTTCTCTGGTACTGCTGGGACTGTTTGTGCTTGCACCCTGCATGACGGGCGTCTCGTTCATCCCCGGGGGCGCGCTGGATGCATCAAAGGCAGCAGGCCGCGAGAGCTTCATTCTGATCTTCGGCTTCCTGATGCTCGCAGGCTTCGGCGCAAAGGCAGGTCTGTTCCCGCTGCACGGCTGGCTTCCCACAGCGCATCCTGCCGCGCCCTCCCCTGCTTCAGCAGTACTCTCCGGCGTGATCACCAAAGCAGGTGTGCTGGGCGTCATCCGCCTCATCTGGTACTGGCTGGGCGCAGAAACGCTTCGCGGCACATGGGTACAGACAACCCTGATCGCCCTTGCCCTTTTGACAGTACTGGCAGGCTCCCTGCTGGCTTATCGCGAGCATCATCTGAAGAAGCGCCTCGCCTGGTCGACAGTGTCGCAGGTGAGCTATGTGCTGCTTGGTCTGCTGACGCTTTCTCCGGCAGGCTTTGTGGGCGCGCTGCTGCACGTGGTATGTCACAGTCTGTGCAAGGACGTGCTGTTCATGTCCGCCGGCAGCATCATCCTGCATACGGGCGAAACGGACGTGCGCCGCATGACGGGACTTGGCCGCCGCATGCCGGTGACGCTTGGCTGCTTTGCTGCAGCCGCGCTCGGCCTGGTAGGCATTCCTCCCTGCCTTGGCTTTTTCAGCAAGTGGGAACTGGCGCAGGCAGCGCTTTCCATGGCGGATGTGCCGTCTTTCCTGAACTGGCTGATTCCCGTTGTACTGCTCGTTTCCGCACTGCTGACGGCAGGCTATCTGCTGCCCATCGTGCTGAAGGGCTTCTTCCCCGGATGCAATGAGGACCGTGCTGTTTGCAGCCCGGATGCTGCGGCAGAATCCTGGAGCATGCTTATCCCCATGCTCGTTCTGGCGATTCTCTCCGTGCTGCTGGGTATGTTCCCCGGGCCGCTGACGGCGCTGACGGCTGACCTGGCCGCCATGCTGATGTAAGGAGGCGCGCTGATGCTGATTTTTCTGACTCTCCTGCTGCCGCTGCTGGGCGGCGCAATGCTGTCTGTGCTGCGCTTCTCCAGGGCACGGGCACGGGCTGTGTATGTCGAGGGCGTGGTGTTGCTGACAAGTGTGCTGGTCTGGGCCGTGCTGCTCAGCCGGACAAACGCTGACGTCATCCTTTGCCGCCTAACCGATGATCTGCCCATCACCTTCCGCGTGGACGGCATGGGCTGCGTGTTTGCAGGCCTGGTGAGCCTGCTGTGGCCCATCGCGACCCTCTATGGCTTTGAATACATGAAGCACGAGGAACGCGAAAACACCTTCTTCACATGGTACACCATGTCCTATGCGGCGGCACTGGCCATCGCCTTCGCCGGAAATCTCTTTACGCTCTATGTTTTCTATGAGTGCCTGACCCTCATCACCCTGCCGCTGGTCATCCACAAGAAGGATACGCTTTCCATCCGGGCAGGCCGAAGGTATCTGACCTATTCCATCTCCGGCGCAGCCATGGCCTTCATTGCGCTGGTATGCATCATCTGGTTTGGCAGCACGACAGATTTCCGTCTTGGCGGCGTGCTGGATGCAGCAAAAATCGCAGGCCACGAGGATCTGCTGCTGCTGGTGTTCCTGCTGGCCTTCGTAGGCTTCGGTGCAAAGGCAGCTGTGTTCCCGATGCATGCATGGCTGCCCGCAGCATCCGTAGCTCCCACGCCCGTCACTGCGCTGCTGCACGCAGTGGCAGTGGTCAACGCAGGCGCATTCGCCGTGCTGCGCGTAATCTACTATTCCTTTGGCCGCAGCTTCCTCTACGGCACATGGGCGCAGACCGCCGCGCTGCTTTTGGCCTGCCTGACGATCCTGCTGGGCTCCGCCATGGCCGTGCGTGAGCAGCACTTCAAGCGTCGGCTTGCATGGTCGACCATCTCCAACCTTTCCTATATGCTCATGGGCGCGGCCCTGATGACCGAAGGCGGCATGGTCGGCAGCCTCACCCACATGGTTATCCACGGCGTGATCAAGATTACCCTGTTCTTCTGCGCAGGCGCGGTCCTCGTGCGCACAGGCAAGGAGTATGTGCAGGATCTTCGCGGCTTTGGCCGACTGATGCCCTTCACCAGCGGCGTCTTCCTGCTGGGCAGTATCTCGCTGGTGGGTACGCCTCCGCTGGCAGGCTTTGTCAGCAAGTGGAATCTTCTGACCGCTGCGGCAGATACCGGGCTTGGCTTGGGCGTAGTCGCCGTTGTCGCGTTGATCATCTCTGCCGTGCTGACCGCGGTGTACCTTTTCACCGTCGCAGCCCCGATGTTTTTCCGCCCGCTGAACACCGATCTTTCGCATCTTGACGGCTTCAACCGCGATCCCGGCTGGATGATGAAGCTGCCGCTGCTGCTGCTTTGCGCGGCCATGATTGCCCTGGGTCTGTGGTCTCAGCCGCTGGTAACCTTCCTGCGGCAGGTAGCCGCCGGACTGACATTCTGATGAAAGGAGGTCATGATGACATGATCCTGCTCCCCATCCTGACCTTCGGGCCCATGCTGGCAGCGATGCTGATCGCATGCATCGGCCGGCGCACAGCACTCCTGCGGGACATGCTGACCGCCCTGACCGGTGCAGCTGCCTTTGTGCTGTGCCTGCTGCTCTGCTATCTCGGTGATATTTCCTTCGCACTGCCGGGCTTCTGCGGTCTCGGCCTGACGCTGCGTGCTGATGGTTTCCGCAGCCTGTACGGCTGCATCGCCGCCTTTATGTGGATGATGACAGGCCTTTTCTCGCCCGAATACATGTCGCACGGACATCATCGCACCCGCTATGCATTCTTCACCCTTTTGACTCTCGGCGCAACGCTGGGCGTGTTTTTCTCCGACGATCTGTTCACGACGTTCATCTTTTTCGAGGTGATGTCCTTTACCAGCTATGCCTGGGTGGCACATGAGGAGACTCCCGGCGCGCTGAAAGCCGCGAACACCTATCTGTCCGTGGCCATCATCGGCGGTCTGACTACGCTGATGGGCCTGTTCCTGCTGTATCATCAGCAGGGCTCCCTCGCCTTTGACGCGCTGAAATCATCAAACTCCTTCGCCGGAACCATCGCTGCATGGCTGGTGGTTGTCGGCTTTGCAGCCAAGGCAGACCTTTACCCGCTGCACATCTGGCTGCCCCAGGCGCACCCAGTAGCCCCTGCGCCTGCCTCCGCCCTGCTGTCCGGTATACTGACCAAGAGCGGCATATTCGGACTGATCGTTGTTTGCAGCCGTATCATGGCCGGCAACGCTGCCTTTGGCAATGCGCTGATGGCGCTGGCCTGCGTAACGATGGTGCTGGGCGCGGTGCTGGCACTGTTCTCCACCGATCTCAAGCGCACGCTGGCATGCTCCTCCATGAGCCAGATCGGCTTCATCTGCACGGGCCTTGCATCGATGACGCTGTTAGGCGAGCACGGCTCCCTTGCTGCCTACGGCACGGTCATGCACATGGCAAACCACTCGCTGATCAAGCTCACGCTGTTCATGGCTGCGGGCGTGATCTATATGAATACCCATGCGCTTGATCTGGATGACATCCGCGGCTTTGGCCGCCGCAAGCCTCTGCTGCACATCGCGTTCCTGCTGGGCACGCTGTCCATCGCCTGTATCCCGCCCATCGGCAGCGGATATGCCAGCAAAAGCCTTCTGCACGAAGCGCTCCTGGAGGTCATCTCACATCAGGAGGCCCTCGGTCAGCCTGTTCTGGCCTACCGCGCGGCAGAGGTTCTTTTCCTCGTCAGCGGCGGTCTGACCGTCGCCTATATGCTGAAGCTGTATGTATGCATCTTCTGGGAAAAGCACCCCACCCGTCAGTCCGAATTTGACGCGCAGAAATCCTGCATGCGCCCTGTCACGGCCATCGCCCTGCTGGGCAGCGCGGCGCTCCTTCCCTTCTTGGGTGCGCTGCCGCAGACACTGCTGTCCCCGCTGGGCGCGCGCTCCGCGGCCTTCTTCGGACAGCACGCTGTTGCTGAAGCTATCCCCTACTTCTCTGCCGCCAACCTGCAGGGCGCCGGAATCAGCATTGCCATCGGTCTTGGCGTATATCTGTTCATCGTCCGTCCGCTGCTGATGAGCCGCCAGGTGATCGGCGGCGCGCGGGAGTACATCAATCTCTGGCCTGACGCCCTTGATCTTGAAAACCGCCTGTATCGTCCGATGCTGCTGACCGTTCTGCCTCAGGTGCTGACCTTCGTCTGCCGTCTCCTGATGGAGCTGCCCGAGGCCATCGTGATGGGGCTCAGACGCACCGTCTTCCGCCAGCACCGCACACACCGCGCCGTACCCGTTGGAAACCGCTTCACGTATGCGCTTGGCTGTATGTTCAATGCCGCTGCACGGCTGCTCAATACAACGCTCCTGCACCGAAGCCCCATGCGCACAGATTTCGAGTACCTGCTGGCTGCATCGTGGCGTGAGCTGCGCGAGGGTACGCGCAATTTCACCGTCAGCATCTCATTTGGTCTGCTGCTGCTGTGCGTAGGACTCTACCTGACCTGCCTTTACCTGCTGCAGTAAAACTGTAAATATCTGGTGTTCTTCCCCTGTATTCGCAAGCACTTAATGCATCGCAGCCGAAGAAAATTTTTTTCCGCAGGAAACACAAGGGATTGCGGCGTTTTTCTCGGAATCCTACCAGATATGCCATTGACGGAATAGGCGAACAGGTGCTATGATAGCAATCGCCCGCCAAGAGCGGCACAAGATATTGTTGTCATCAGGTCAAACAAACACAATTTGTGCGGTCATAATCCACGCACGCAGCGTGTGACCGCTGTTTCACGGCTATGGAGTCTCGCTCCGGCCATACAATACAGGAGGGGTTTACGAATGAGTATCATCCACATTCGCAAGCGCGACGGCCGCGAGGTCCCCTTTGACAGGGATAAGATCGAGCATGCAATCTTCGCTGCATTCCAGGCCTCCGGCAGCGCAAAAGGCCACGAAACCAGCGCCATGCTGACAGAGCGCGTGGTGCAGGAGATGGAAAATGACGAGAGCATCTCCGGCACGCCCACTGTCGAGCAGGTGCAGGACACCGTTGAGCGCGTGCTGATCGAAAAGGGCTTCCACCGCAGCGCCAAGGCTTATATTCTCTACCGCGCTGAGCGCAGCCGCATCCGGGAAATGAACACGCGCCTGATGCGCACGTTTGAGGACATTGTGTTCAAGGATGCGATCGATTCCGACATCAAGCGCGAGAACGCCAACATCAACGGCGACACCGCCATGGGTTCGATGCTCAAGTTTGGCTCCGAGGGCGCGAAGCAGTTCTACGAAACCTATGTAATGGATCCCCGCTTTGCTGAGGCACACCGCTCCGGCGATATCCACATCCATGACATGGACTTCTACACCCTGACCACCACCTGCTGCCAGATTGAGCTGAAGTCGCTGTTCAAGGGCGGCTTCTCCACCGGTCACGGCTACCTGCGCGAGCCCCAGGACATCACCTCCTATGCTGCGCTGGCCTGCATCGCCATTCAGGCCAACCAGAACGATCAGCACGGCGGTCAGGCCATCGTAGACTTTGACTACGGCATGGCGCCAGGCGTGAAGAAGACCTTCATCAAGCGTTATCGCCTGAATCTTGCCCGCGCGCTGGAGCTGCTGATGAACGATGACGCAGCCGACGAGCATGCACGCCAGCTGATCGACGATCTGATCGCACAGGACCGCGGACCCTCCCTGCAGGAGCAGCCCGAGCACCGTGCCGCCCTGAAGGCTGCACTGCTGGCCATCCAGCCTGATGAGGCGATGATCGACCGGATTCTTGATTTTGCGCAGCGCCGCTCTGAGCAGGAAACCGACAAGGCTACCTATCAGGCCATGGAAGCGCTGGTGCACAACCTGAACACCATGAATTCCCGCGCCGGCGCTCAGGTGCCCTTCTCCTCCATCAACTACGGCATGGATATTTCCCCCGAGGGCCGTATGGTGGTCAAGAACGTGCTTCTGGCCACCGAAAGCGGCCTTGGCGGCGGCGAAACCCCCATCTTCCCCATCCAGATCTTCCGCGTGAAGGAAGGCGTAAACTTCAATGCCGGCGAGCCGAACTACGACCTGTATCGCCTCGCCATCCGCACCAGTGCCAAGCGCCTGTTCCCGAATTTCTCCTTCGTGGACGCCCCCTTCAACCTGCAGTATTACAAGCCCGGCTGTCCCGAGACGGAGATCGCCTACATGGGCTGTCGTACCCGCGTGATGGGCAACGCCTATGATCCTGACCGCGAGATGGCTCCCCGCCGCGGCAACCTGTCCTTCACTTCCATCAACCTGCCCCGCATTGCCCTCAAGGCAAACGGCGACGTATCCTGGTTCTTCGAGGAGCTGGAGCGCAAGATGCAGCTTGTCGTCGAGCAGCTGGACGAGCGCTTTGCCATCATCAGCAAGAAGAAGGTCAAGAACTTCCCCTTCCTGATGGGCGAGGGCGTGTGGATCGATTCGGAAAAGCTGGACTGGAACGATACGATCGGCGAAGTACTCAAGCACGGCACGCTGACCATTGGCTTCATAGGTCTTGCTGAGGCCCTCAAGGCCCTGCGCGGCGCCCACCACGGCGAATCCGAGGAAAGCCAGAACCTTGGTATTGAGATCGTAAGCGCCATGCGCGCCTTTACCGATCGAATCTCCAAGGAGCGCGGTCTGAACTATTCCCTCATCGCAACCCCCGCCGAAGGACTCTCCGGCCGTTTCATCCGGCTGGACAAGGAACGCTTCGGTATCATCCCCGGCGTGACGGAGAAGGAGTACTACACCAACTCCTTCCACGTGCCGGTCTACTATCCCTGCAGCGCCTTCCACAAGCTGTCCACCGAAGCGCCCTACCATGCGCTGACCAACGGCGGCCACATCTCCTATGTGGAAATGGACGGCGACCCGCTGAAGAATCTGGATGCCTTTGAAAAGATCGTACGCTTTATGCACGACGCCGGTATCGGTTATGGCTCCATCAACCACCCGGTCGACCGCGATCCGGAGTGCGGCTACAACGGCATCATCAACGACGAATGCCCCTGCTGCCACCGCACCGAAGCCGATGGCCGCCCCTTCGAACGCATCCGCCGCATCACCGGCTACCTCGTCGGCACCCTGGACCGCTTCAACAACGCCAAGCGCGCCGAGGAACGTGACCGCGTCAAGCACGGCACAAACGGCTAAGTGGGCCGCTCCATCGCTGCCACCCTTGAAAACACCATGATAAAGGACCGGAAGCCTCCCGTCACAGGAGTGCCTCCGGTCCTTTTGTGTTCATATATTTCCTTCTGATTTCATCACGCAGCTTCAGCAATCTCATGCACAAGCGTGATTGCTTCGCTGCTGAACTCCAGCACATTGCCATTGGCGTCCGTACCATACACAACGCCCACCATGTGCGTCAGGCCCTCCCCAAATTCGTAATCAATTCCGAAGGGCCAGCAAATCGGATCATTCTCACGGCGCAGCGTATCGCTTTTCATCAGAGAGCGCAGGATTTTACTGTCAATCTCCGCAACGTGAATCGCCTGATCCCCTTTGTAATAGCTGACCACCATACGCTCCGGTGTGAAGGGTACGTCGCTCACATTTGAAATGGTGAACATCACATCCCAGCCGCCGTTCGGGAACATCTCGTTAACGAACAGGTAAGCCGTCAGGGTATCCGGAACAACGGTGATTTTCGCCGTATCATCCGCTGCGCTCTCCTTCTTCAGCAGCACGCAGCCCTTGTCAAATTCAATGGTGCCCTTGTAATTCTTCAGCGTACCCTCAACGGTAATCACATCGCCCACCGCCAGCGTATCAACCCCCTCGCCCTTCAGACGGTAGCAGCAGATGGGATTGTCCGTAAGACCACCCACCTGAATGGTCACGGTGATGTTCTGATAGTCCTTGCTGTACGGGGTATCAATGCTGATGATCCGGCCCTGGAGGGTATGCTGCTGCGCCAGCGCTTCGCCGTCAGAAAGGGCGTAGGCCTGCGCGACAATTTCTGCCATCACCGGGTCCGTCTCCAGCTCTTCGACCGGCACAGGCTCAGATGTCGGAATCACCGGGTCCGCCTCCAGCTCTTCGACCGGCACAGGCTCAGATGTCGGAATCACCGGGTCCGTCTCCAGCTCTTCGACCGGCACAGGCTCAGCTGTCGGAGCAGGCGTTTCTACGGGCGCTTCGGTCGAGACGATCCCACCGGGAATGCGCTTCAGCTGCAACGTCAGCCAGCCCTCCGACACGAGAATCGAATCGCTCGCCGGGTCATATGCAGCCTTGATTCGGATATCACCGCAGATCAGCTCAATCTTCCCATCGCTGTTCCACGTGCCGTCAAACATACTATTTGCCAGAATCAGCATGGCCTTTCCGCTCGTCTGGAACAGCATCACAGCGCTGCCGCCGCTGATGTCCTGCGCCCAATCGCCCGTCAGGTCGATTTCCGCAGCAGGCGCCGCCGTTGCCACAGGCGGAACAGGCGTAGCCGACGCCTCTGACTTCTCTTCCGGCGCCGTCAGCAGCGGCATATTCGCATAATACTCAAACGCAACGCCAAACCAGTCACTGTTGAGATACAGTTCCTGATGCTCCTGGGTATATTCACCCTCATACTGCTTGCCATTCTGATCGCGCATCGTCAGCTTGCTGCCGTCCTTTTCCCAGCTGCCGTAAGCCACGTCGCGGCCCATATCCAGCACAAACTCCCCGTTCTTGTGGAGCGACAGCAGGAAGTCCGTCCATGTGCCGCATAGCTCCGCAGCAGCGACGCCGCCAGCAGGCTTCTCCACCTTCACAGGCCACGGAATCAATACCGCTTTCTCATTACGGCGCACATAGATGTCAAAAGCTTTTGACCGCAGGCTGACCATGTTCTCCTGAGCGTCATAGCTTCCGTTGAACACCTCTCCGTTCACCGTAGTCAACGTCAGCTTGCTGCCTTCCAGCGTCCAGCTTCCGCAATAACACGTATCATAAGGGAAGTCCAACACGAAGGTTGCATCCTCATACAAGGACAGCGCAAAGTTCCTCCACGTGCCGCTGATATCCCCCTGCGCCACAGGACTGGGCGTCGTATTGGGCCACGGCAACAGCGGCGCATCCTGATCCCTTGAAAGATTGTAATAGAACAACCGCGAATCAAGGCTCATCATGTCCGTCTCAGGCGCATAGTGTCCGGTAATGGTCATGCCGTTGTGGTCATGCAGCGTCAGCTCGTTGCCGCTTCTTTCCCAGGTACCCGCATATGCTGCCGTCGAAGAATCCATCACAAATCGCCAGTCATCATAGAGTGTCAGTACGACTTCAAATTGCGTCCAGCTCCCGCTCAGTTCATCGGCCGATGCCGCAGATTCCGACGCGGCAGTCGGAGTGGGTGTAGCCGTTGGCACGGGCGTGGGTGTCAGGGTAGGCGTAGCCGTCGGGGCGGGTGTAGCCGTCGGAGTAGGCGCAGCCGTCGGCGCAGGTGTAGCTGTCAGCGCAGGCGTGGCCGTCACGACAATCGCCCCTTCACGCCGCAGGAGCAGCTGAATGCCGCCCAGCGTCAGGGTCAGAGTATCCTCCTGCGTGTTATACACAGCTGGAAGAGACGTTTCACCCTGCAGGATATTCAAATTATCTCCAGACTGCGTCCATGTGCAATTGAAGGACGTGTTGACAACCTGCAGCGTGCCCGTACCGTTCTTTTGCAGCGTCAGGATCACCTTGCCGCCATTCATCTTCGTTTCCCAGACATCCGCGACGGATTTCGGTGCAGGAGCAGGCGTCGCAGTAGGATTCTGCACGGCAGCGGCTTCTGCCGTTTTCTTCAGGGTGTAGGTACTCTTGCCCATTTTCAGGGTGATTTTCTCACCGTTGCTCTCTCGGGTACCGAGGAATTCAATGGCGCCCTGCTTGAAGCGCAGTGTGTTCCTGGCCATCGCCCATGTGCAGTTGTAGGTCACGCCGCCCGACGTCAGCATTGCCGTGCCATCGTCATTGACGACCAGCTTGACGTCTGTGGTTTCCCATGTTCCCGCAAGCGCTGTCTCCGCAGGTACCGGTGTAGCGGTTGGCTTAGGCGTAGCCGTCTCGACGGCCCCGCCCTTGAGCGCCAGCTTAATGCTGCCGAGGGTCACATCAATGGTGTTGCTCGTCTTGTTATAGGCGCCCGTGATCGGGATTCCGTTTTGCGTCAGCGTCACCGTCGTGCCGGACTGCTTCCATGTGCAGCTGTAGGTCTTGCCGGCCACCGACAGCGTGGCGCTGCCGCCCGCCTTCAGCGTCAGCACTGCCTGTCCGCCCGTAAGGTTCTGCGACCAGACGCCCACCAGACTTTCCGCCGTCGGCTTTGGCGTAGCTGTTGCCTTTACCGTGGGCTTTGGCGTAGCGGTAAGCTTGGGTGTAGCCGTCGCGGCAACCTCGCGTTTAAGTGTCAGCTTGATGCTGCCGATGGTCATGCTGATTGCATCGGACGCGCTGCTGTATGTACCCGTGAGCGGGATTCCCTTCTGCGTCAGCGTCACAGTGGTACCGGATCGCTTCCAGGTACAGTTATAGGTCGTGCTGGCCACCTTCAGCGTCGCACTGCCGCCGTCCTTCAGCGTCAGCACCGCCTGTCCGCCCGTGATATTCTGCGACCAGACGCCCACAAGGCTGTCTGCCGCCGGCTTGGGCGTGGCAGTTGTCTTCGGAGTCGCCTTGGATGCAACGGCAGCCTTCTCCAGTACGGCCTGATAGGCCTTTCCATCCAACACGCGAACCTTTGTAACCGTCCACGCCGAAGAGCTTGTGAACTGCAGCTGCGAGCCCCAGTTACCCTTGGCTGTACCCGTTGCATCGTAAATTTGCTGGAAGGAGATATACGCCTTCCCGTCGACAATCAGCGCGTCTTTCTTACCGACGACAGTGCTGCCGGACTTTGCCTCCGGGAGAACAATCCAAATCTTTCCATCCCCCGAAGTGTACGTAATCTCGAGGGCATAGCCCACCACCATGGAATTCAGCAGCGTCTTGCTGTCCGCATGCGTTTTTTTCACATTTGCAGCACCCGTCAGCTTCTTTGAGCTCTCCATCACAGCAGTGCTTGCTGTCGAACCGGTACTGGATCTCGAACCGGTACTGGAGGCCGAGCTGGAAGCGGTCCGGGTTGAAGACGAGGTTTTCTTGAAAGAAATCGTCCTGCCATTAAACGTGCCCTTCAGCGCAAAGCCATTGTAGGTTGCCTTGACAGTTTTGCTTCCGCTCCGGAAGGTCACATTGTTGCCAGAGAAGCTCCAGGTGTACTCCGTGGTCGATCCATTGTTTGTCAGCTCAGCCTTGTTGTTGCTCATGATGACAAGCTGCGCAGAGCCAGATGTAGCCTTCCACGTACCGACATAATCGCTTTTGCTCCTGGCTGCCAGCGCGGTACCAACGGCAAACACGCCCAGCAACATCAGCAGCAGCGCAACGCTCAGTCGAAACGTCCGTGAGACTTTCTGCTTCATCATATATTCCTCCTTGGAAACACGACATCTTATGTCTATTCTTGAACAATTCGCCCTTCAGATACAAAATACCTGCCTGCAGATGTATTCGTCAAGAAAAAAGCCCCGACAGAATTTCTCTGCCGGAGCTGTATGATTTATGCAGTCTGCTGCACATGTTCACGGGTCATTGCGTCGATCAGCGCCTCGGAGGCGTTACCATAGAAATGATCAGAACCAACCTGATCGGTCAGACCAACCTTGTCAAAGAAGGAACGGACACTCTGCTGTACGCCGCACACAGAAATGCATACGCCCTGTTTGCTGATCGCCTCGCAAGCTTCCATCAGAGTCTGCACGCCGGAGATATCCGCAGCAGGCACGCCGCGCATGGAGAGAATCAGGTGCTCGCAGCCCTTCAGGTCGATATTCTCCATCGCACGCTTGAGCTCACCGCAGTTCGCAAAGAACAGGCTGCCGTTCAGATATGTGATCAGGATACCCGAAGCCTTTTCGTCCGTCAGGGAGACGCCCATACGGTTCAGGCGTGCAACACGCTCATGATCCACATGAACAGTCTCTACCTTCAGGTGCGCCGCGTTCCACACGAACATTACCAGCGCAGTCGCAATGCCGATAACGATGGCAATAGTCAGATCGAACACAACGGTTGCCGCCATGGTGATCATGAACTGGATCACACCCGTCCAGATCTTACGGCCGAAGATGGTCTTGATACCGTGCCACTCGTTCATGCGCCAGGCAGTCACCATCAGCACGCCCGCCAGTGCAGACAGCGGCAGACGGCTCATCACACCCGAAAGCAGCAGCATCGCCAGCAGCAGCACCACACTGTGTACCACACCGGTCAGACGGGTCTGCAGCCCGGACTTGATGGCCACGGAGGTACGGGCGATAGCAGCCGTTGCAGGCACACCGCCGAAGAAAGGCAGCACGATGTTGCCCACGCCCTGCGCGATCAGCTCACGGTTGGCGTCAAAGGGCTCGTCCTTCATGCGAGACGCGCTTGCACCGCACAGCAGAGACTCAATCATGCCCAGCATGGCAATGGAAATGATGGGGCTGACCAGATTCTGAAGCATCTCCAGATTGATCTGCGACAGATTGAGGCGGGTTTCCAGCAGGATGCTGCGCGGAATGTCGCCAACCTTGGCGAGGCTGTCGAAGCCGGCAGCTTCGGTGATGATGGTCGCCAGAATGATTGCCACCAAAGAGCCGGGTACCTTCGCGTTCAGCTTCTTGGGCCAGAAGGCCATGAACAGCACCACAAACAGACCAATCACCACTGCCTGCCAGTTGGGGTGAAAGCCCACCGTGACATAGCTGGCGAGCTTCTCCAGCGCGCTGGAGCCTACACTCGTCGTGCCGAAGAAGTTATCCACCTGTCCCAGTGCAATGATGATTGCAATGCCGCTGGTGAAGCCCATCACCACGCTCGTGGGAATCAGGTTAACCAGCTTGCCCAGGCGCAGCACGCCCGCCAGCAAAATCACCACGCCGGCCGCCAGCGACGCCACAAAAACGCCCTGTAAACCATACTGCGCCACAATGCCAATCAGGATCGCGGACATTGCACCCGTCGGACCGCTGATCTGGAAGGATGCACCGCCCAGAATACCGATGATCAGTCCGCCGATGATAGCCGTCACCAGGCCCGCAGCCGCATCCGCGCCGCTCGAAACGCCAAATGCCAGCGCCAGCGGCAGTGCCACCGCCGCTACCGTCACACCCGCCAATACATCCTGCATCAGCCGGCTGCCATTGTATCCCCTGAATTCCCGCTTCAGGTCGCCGATGAACTTCTTCAACATTTCCCCATGCTCCATATTTGTCGAATTTGCGTCCTTCCCTCAGAAAAACGCCGTCGGACATTATACTACTCCGCGCTTGAATTGACAAGAGGAAAGCTGGCATTTTCCCCAATAAACAAAGCGGGATTCACGTCTGCAGCGACGCTCCCACTGGAAGCTCTCTGCCTCACGATCAATCCCGCCTGACAGCTTTTGTGCTAAATTTTGATTCTTCACGGAAAGTTAGGGAAAAAGGGTTGCAAAAAGAGCATAGAGGACTTCTAATTGAAGTTGCTGAGACAACAAAAAGGAAGTCGAACTATGCTACAAGAACAGGATATCGGAATACAGATCAAATGTCAAAAGTTTGAGAGTAAAGATT